>JACDAY010000277.1 GCA_013695195.1 Blastocatellia bacterium
TCCCCGGAAGGCGATGTTCCGTTTATCACCGTTGAGGCAGTACTCCGCGTCTTCGAGAACTCCCTAGCCCTTTGAAGTGCCCGGTATTGAAGATCGTTTTTGTTTGTTTCGGCAATGATCGTCGGTATCAACTGTCTCCATTGCGCGGCTGTACCGATTCACCCGATTGTCAGCTTACCCTGCAGTCGCCCGACCATATCGAGATTTATCATCGTAACTATTTTATCCAGCGGCCAAACGGGATTGTTGACGAAATACTTCGAGCCGAGCAAGCCTTCTTCCTCGCCGCCAAAAGCTATAAAAATTATCGTGCGTTTGTTTTTCTTTTCTTTTGCAAATTGACGGGCAAGTTCGAGAATTGCAGAGGTTCCTGAAGCATTATCATCGGCGCCGTGATGAATCTCGTTTGAATTTACAGCAAGGCTTCCCTGGCCGCCTTTGCCGAGATGGTCGTAATGAGCACCGATGACGATTGCCTCATTTTTTAGCAGGGGATCGTTGCCTTCGAGGATTCCGATGACGTTATAAGCTTCGGTTTGTCTTTTGGCTAAATCGATCTTGAGCCGCGCGGTCGCATTCAACGGATTTGCGATCTTAAATTGAACACTCGGCGTGGTGTCCTTTTTTATTGCAATAGATCTTTCGATTTCCGCGAGTGCTTTTTCATTACCTGCTCCCAATAATTCGGCACCATGCGAGCGCATCAGGGCGACAACCGGAATTGCCGTTTCGCCGAGCGTCCGGTCGTAACTCAATGCAGCCAGGCGGTCGCTTTTAAAATCGCTTTCGGACGCAATTACAAGGATCGCCCGGGCGCCTTTGTCCCTGGCGATGCTTGCCTTCGTGTGTATATTAAACCGGCCGAACTCCGAATGCGGATTGCCCGCGTCAGGATTGCCGTCAAAAACGAGCACGATTTTGTCTTTAACATCCAACCCCGCATAATCGTCGTACTTCAGCCCTTCACTTACAATTCCGAAGCCCGCAAAAACGACCTGCGAAGCCGCAATATCGCCGTTCTGAGAATATCCGAGCGGCATCCAATTCACGCCGATCTCCATTTTGTTTTCATTTGCCGAATCGGCGGGAACGATCCGCAGAAGATTTTCCGGCCCAAGATTTACTCCGGCGACGTATGGGAATGGCTGTAAAAAATTAGGTTTCCCGTTTGTCCCGCGATGTCCGGCCTTCAGCTTGTATTGGGCGAACATATTCGAAACGTAGCCCGCCGCAAAAGTCGCGCCTTGCTCGCCCGTTCTGCGTCCTTCTAATTTGTCAGAAGAAAGATATTCGACATGCTTTCGCAGGTTTTGCTCGACAGTGTCTGCGACCTGCGGTTTTTGCGCAGAGACACTTAAAATGAAGGAGATTACGAGAATGAATGAATAAATCTTAGTAATGAACATAATGCAATTTGATTATTCTTCACAGCCTAATCCTAAAGGTCTTCCTTTTCGGTATTTCATAGTGTCGAGTGTTGGCTTTGCTAACGGTGGTTTAGCTCCATCAGGAACGATCCAAAGTTCGACAGTGTGGAATTCCCGATACCCGCCATCGATAAATAGATATGGGCCGCCAGCCTGTCCCCTAAAAACGAAATGCTGGCGAAAACTTTTAATACGAAGTGCTGCTTCCCCAAACACTGGCAGATACGTTTTTTGTTTCGAACCCTTTCGGTTGTGCACATTCTGAGTGTACTTGCCCTCGTAAACGATAACGAAACCTGTGGATTGCGGATTATTCTGAAGCTCCACAAGAAACGTGTCCAGGCGCGATCGCAAATCCTCGCATTCGTTAGATCCAAATTCATCAACCTGTCGCGCCTCTTTAGATTGGGAAAATAACGAAGCGGAAAGAGCAAACAGAACTAGTAAAATTAGGAGATTTCGATTCATAGCTAATTCTGTCGCCGGTTTCACAGGCTGGGACGAACTTGAGTGACCAACTAACGGATCACGCCGTGGGCTATTCTCTATCGTTGGCTTTGCCAACTAGGAGAAAACCTGGAAGTCGAAACTCGCAACTCCTAACTCGGAACTTTTATTCCACCCAATCCGCAATAAAAACGTTTGTGTCTCCCTGTTTCGCCGCGTTTCTATTGGATGCAAAAACCAGTTTTTTGCCGTCCGGCGAGAACATTGGAAAGCCGTCGAATGTTTCGTGATAGGTGACGCGTTCAAGGCCGCTTCCGTCCACATTTACTAACGCAAGATCGAAATTGCGCTTACGGGCGTCGGTTGCAAAATAATTAGTGCTGAAGATAATTTTCTTTCCGTCCGGTGTAAAAAACGGAGCGAAGGACGCCGCAGCCAGCTTCGTTATTTGCCGCTTATTTGAGCCGTCCGCATTCATTACCCAAACCTCAAATACCGTCGGCTCGATCAGATTATTCGCAAGCCGGTCTTTGTATCGGGCGATCTCCGCGTCGGTTTTCGGGTGGAATGAACGATAGACGATCTGTTTATTGTCCGGCGAGAAAAACGCGCCGCCGTCATAGCCAAGTTCGGTCGTTAAACGCTTTACGTTATTGCCGTTCTTGTCCATCACATACAGATCGAGATCGCCGTCTCGCATTGAGGTGAAAACGATCTTCCCGCCGTCCGGCGAAACCGTTGCTTCCGCGTCGTAGCCGGGCGTTTTCGTCATCTGACGCATTCCGGATCCGTCTGAATTGGCGGTGAAAATATCGTAACTCGGATAAACCGTCCAGACATAGCCTTTAGAAAAGTCAGGATTCGGCGGGCAATTTTTATTTCCCAAATGCGTGGAAGCGTAGAGGACTTTTTTTCCTCCTTTGACAAAATAGGAACAGGTCGTCCGCCCGTCACCGTTTGAAACCAGTTTAACTTCGGAACCGTCTGCATTCATCGTATATATCTGATCACAGCCGCGGCCGTCGCGCTTGGATTGGAAGATCAGCTTTTTTCCTTCCGACGAAAAATATGCTTCAGCGTTTTCGCCGCCGAAAGTCAGCTGCTTTATGTTTTGAAGATGCTTCTCGCCCTCGGGTTTTCCCTGTGCAAAAATGAACGTAAAAAGAGAAACAATGAAAACGGGAGTTAGAAATAATCGTGTCATAATAGGCATACCAGCACCGACGAATTCAGCGGTTTGCATCCGAAGTTATAATTATAGCGAATAAAAGTGGTAAGTGAAACTGGTCGTTTTTACGAAACGTGTTGACTTTTAGATTTCCTTTTTTTAGAGTGCTTAAGACTAATGACATTTGAAACTAAACAGGAAATTCTCGATTGGTACGAAAATCAGCCCCGGGCGCTGACTGATGATTTTATTCGTAATATTCCCTGGAACAGCGTCAAAGATCATGCGTTCGATCGGAAATTTATTCCTGTTTTGTTGTACATGCGCGATGTCGAAACGCTGACAGATATGTATTATCGCGAGCTTCGCCGTACGCCGACCGGCCGAGATCCTGTTATCAGCAAGTTCATGGAACGCTGGGGCATCGAGGAAGTAACGCACGGCGAGGTCTTGAACAGGTTTTTAAATGAGATCGGCGTTGAAACGGATGACATGTGGCAAACCCAGGTGCGGCGTTCGGTATCGACGGGTTATAATGTAAATGCTTACATTATAACCATGTTAACCAATCTGATCGGGAGTAAATTTACGGCTACGCACATGACATTCGGCGCGATCCACGAGATGACTACGGCACAAAGTTACAGACAGCTGATGGATCTTGCCGATCACCCGGTATTAACGACTATATTAAAGGGCATTATTCGTGAGGAATCTGCCCATACCCAATTTTATTGGAGTGTCGCCCGCCTGGAATTGCGGAAAAACGATATTGCCAAAAAACTTGCAAGGTTTGTGATCGAAAATTTCTATTATCCGGTCGGACAAGGTTCCAAGCCGAGGGCGCAAACGGAATATACGATTGCAACTCTCTTTGGCGAAGGCGGCGGCCTGGACTCTCTGGAAACTACGATAACCCAGCGGGTGCAGCAGCTTCCCGGATTTGGCGACGTAACGAAGATTACGGATACTATAGGCCGCATTTGCCGTGAAAATGCGCCGCAGTTGAATTCCGCCTAGAGTTTTCTGTAATATTCAATTCCGTCGTTTAACTCTAATGCAATTTTTCCCTCCATTTCGGCATAATCAAGATGTGCCGCCGCTTCGGAAATCGCCAGAAAGCGGTGAACATCATTATTAAATGAATCGCGAAACAGTATTTGTGCAAGATCGTAGGCAGTAATGCCATTATTCGTTACAAGCGACACGACGCGCTTTTGCCTCTCGTCAATCGAGCGCACGTATCGGTTGAAGATCTCATCGAAATCCGTAACAGGCTCCCCATGGCCGCCGTAAGCAAGCGTCGGCGAAAAGCTGCGAAGCTTTGCAAGGCTGACGAGATATTCCGCCAACGACTTAAAACGCTCATCAGGCTTGACTGGATCGGGCGAGAGTATCGGATTCGGGGTAATTCTCTTCAGCACGCAGTCGCCGCAAATAAGAGTCCGGTTTGCTTCCCTCACAAAAGAACACGATCCTGGCGTGTGCCCTGGAGTGTGCAAAACCCGAAGGCTTCCACTTTCAAATCCCAATTCCATGTCATCGGAAAGCGGCCTGAAATCGCCGTCTTCCAGCGCATCGGTTAAAAGGCTGATCTCTCCGTAAAGTGACTGCATCTCACGAAAAATTTTGTCCGGCACGCCCAATCGAAGAAGCAGTTTTCGGTGCCGTTCCTCTCCAAGCCGTCCGAAAAGATTTCCTGTTTCCCACTCATGCACGAAAATTTCGGCGTCTTTCGCTTCGTCCCGCACCTGTTTTGCGAGGCCGCAGTGATCTTCGTGGGCGTGAGTAAGGACGATCCGCCGGATGTCAGCGATTTGTACACCGTTTCTTCCTAATTTATCCCGAAGTGCATTCGCAGCTTCTTTAGTTTTTGGCCCGACATCGATGAGAGTTAACGGATCTTCTTTGATCAAATAAACATTGACGTCGCCAACATAAAATGGCGTTGGAATCGAAAGCGGAATGATATTCATGAATTTGGGATTTTTTGATTTGCGATTTAATAATCGAACTTCGTTTCTCTTTGCCTACAAAGGTTATAATTACGTTACTGTATAATATGAAAAAGAAATCGCAAATCGGCAATCGAAAATCGAAAATCCTTATTGTCGGTGCAGGCCCCGCGGGAACGAGCCTGGCAATTCGTCTTGCGCAAAAGGATTTTGAAGTCTTGCTGATCGAACGCGAGACGTTTCCACGCCATAAACTATGCGGCGAGTTTATCTCACCCGAATGTTTAGCACATTTCGCGGAATTGGGCGTTTTGGAGAATATGCTTTCGGCCGGCGGCGAGCGAATCACCGAAACCCGTTTTTACGAGCCTGGCGGACGCAGCCTCACAGTCCCAAGCGAATGGTTCCGCGGCGAAGGCTATGCGCTCAGTTTGACCAGAGCAGAGATGGATCTGCGTTTGATGAATCGTGCACGAACAGTTGGCGTTAATGTTTTGGAAGATACAAGTGTTAACGGCATTTTGTATGGCGAAAATGGAATTCAGGGAGTTAAAGCGTGTACTGGCCGAGATAAAATAGTTGAGATTCCTGCTGATCTGTTTGTCGATGCAACCGGGCGCTCGCGAATCATTTCAAAATTGTACGAACAACATGCCAAAAATGAAAAGTCGAAGATTAAAGGCCGGAAACCCTTATATGTCGGTTTTAAAACTCACTTGAAAGGCGCAAATATTGAAAAAGGCCGTTGCGAGATTTACTCTTTTCGCGGCGGATACGGCGGCTTAAGCCCGGTTGAGAACGGAATGACAAATCTCTGTTTTTTTATAAGCGCGCCAGTTGCCCGCGAATTTAACGGGAATGCCGAAAAAATAATTGAGGATGTGATTTTTAAAAACAAACGCGCCCAAGAAACCCTAACGTACGCTGCACCGGTTCGCGACTGGCTTGCGGTCTCGATTAGCAGTTTTGGCATGGGAAATCTCGACCCGGCTTTGAATCTTTTCTCGGTCGGCGACTCTGCGGCTTTTATCGACCCTTTTACGGGGAGCGGAATGTTAATGGCCCTCGAAAGCGCTGATATCCTCGCGCAATCTATTGCTGCGTACCATCAAATGCCAAAGAAGCTTTCCGATGCGTATCGTTTAAAATACAAACAAAAATTTAACCGTCGTCTTCGCGTTTGTTCACTTTTAAGGCATGCGGCTTTCGTCCCGAATCTTGCAGGATTTATTATTTTTACTTTAGGTTTGAGTAAATCAAGCGGCGAGATTCTGACGCGCTTGACGAGGCCGCGATTGTCCGGCAATTGAAATAAACGTGGAAAAATCCTCTGAATGTCGTTGATTGCTTGCCTTAAATCATTTTTTAATATAAAACTTTCAAAGCAAACCTTATCTAAAACAGTCTGCCGCGTAGAATTTAGCAAACTAATGTTTTTAAGAACTCTTTGATGTCTAAATAGATATCTTTCATGGTATCTGTTCTGTGTTTCAAAGTTGACGTTCGACATAGTTTTACAACGCAAGGAGAAATTAATGAAGGCGTTTCCATTTAGAATTTCCAGATGTTCCGAAAAGTTCTTACTTTTTTCATTAATTATGCTTTTGGGAACCGTTGCAATAATGGCCCAGGCGCAGGCAAGCTCGGCTGATCTGGTCGGCACTGTCGTCGATCCAGGCGATGCCGTCGTTGGCGGAGCAACGGTAACCGTGAGGAGCCCGGCCACCGGTATAACCCGCACGACCGCATCCGACGCCGACGGAAGTTATCGATTCATTGGCCTGCCGCCCGGGGATTATGAGGTTACGTCCGAAGCAGCGACCTTTAAGAGAGTTGTCATTTCGCCTGTTAAGCTGACGGTCGGCCAAAGAGCCGAGCTTAGGATAAGCATGGAAATAGGCGGTCAGGATATAGTCGTTAATGTGTCCGGCGATTCGGTCGAGTTGATCGAAACATCCAGGACGACCGTTGCTAACACGATCGACGAAAGGAGGATCGACAATCTCCCGATCAACGAACGCAGCGCAACAGGCTTTGCTCTTACGATTTCAACCGTCGGCCGTGATAACGGGCGTCCGATCGGCCCGGCGCCGACATCCGGCTTGAACATCGGCGGCCAGCGCGGGCGCTCGACACAGGTAAACGTCGACGGCGTGGATTTCACGGACAATTCGATAAATGCTTCACGCTCAACGGTCGGCCAGGAAGCCGTACAAGAGTTTCAGGTCTCGACAAATTCCTACACCGCAGAATTCGGCCGTGCAACCGGCGGTGTCGTAAACGTGGTAACAAAACGCGGAACAAACGCATTTAACGGCAACGTTTTCGGATTTTTGCGGGATAAAACTATTCAGGCGCGCAACGCATTTGCACCTCCGGGCGACAAACCGGATTTCACGCGCGGCCAATACGGAATAACACTGGGCGGCCCGATCGCGAGGGACCGCACATTCTTCTTCACGGCGTTCGAGGGCCGGCAGCGGCGCGAATCCGGTTTTTTCACCACTGACGTTCGGCAGGGATTAGGCGGATCATTTACGTTAGGACCGCAAACCTACGCGAACATCACGCCCCAGCAACAGGCATTCGCAACAGCTCTAGCGGGAGGCGGGCAAGCCGCTTTAGCCGGGCTTTATCTAACATTTGTTTCGAGCGGCGGTACGACGGGATTGACCGGAACAAATCCGCTTCGCTCACCCGGCGGATCGATCCCGGCCGGTCAGGTGATCGGGCCGAGGTTTTTCCTGACCGGTGCACCGGTTCCGGTTAACACAGTAAATGCCGGAGGCGAGCCGATAGCTTTTCGCCCGCTTTTGGGTCTGGATCCCGTTTTTCCAATTCGCGATAAAACACATTATTTTTCGGTTCGTGGCGACCACAGTTTCAATTCCAACAATCAATTTACAACGCGTTTCAGTTACAACCCGAGCAGAGTTTCCGGTATTCAGGTTGAATCGCAGAACCAGTCGCTCGGGCAAAACGATTTCTCGCGAACCGGCATTACCGACGTTAAGGACTACTCATTCAATGCGGGGTTGAATTCGAATCTCACCAGCTCGATTTTGAATGAGCTTCGATTCAGCTACGGAAAGCGAAATACGTCCTTCCTGTCGCAAAACGGTGACGCAGTCGCTTACAACATTTCGGGTACGGCGTTTATTGGCCGCGAACTCTTTTCGCCTGTCGTCCGCACCGAAAATCGTTATCAGATCGTCGATAATCTGAACGTCGTTTGGGGCGATCATACATTCAAATTCGGCGGCGATATTAATTTTGTACAGATTCCGAGCGCAATATTCGAGTTAAACTTTGCCGGTTTGTTTAACTTCGGCGAAACTGATCTGAGGCCGTTCCTGCAGGCGTCGCTGCCGCCGGGAACGCCTTTGCCGCCGACCTGCCAGACCAATACCCAAGCCGGCTGTATTCCTACGGCAACTCCCGTTCAGGCTTACGGTCTTGGATTGCCTTCGATTTACATTCAAGGTTTCGGCAATCCGGTCAGTGAGATCAAAAATAAGCCGCTTGCATTTTTTGCCCAGGATTCATGGAAGATTTTTTCGAGATTGACGCTCAACTACGGCATTCGATATGACATTGAGCTAACCGACACGATTGCGCCTACCCCTTTCAGAGATACTTTGACCGGTATAAACTTATCGGCGGACGACATTCTTGCGGCACAGGACGTATTAAGCGTTCAGCAAGGCATTCCGCGGGACACAAATAATTTCGCGCCGCGGTTCGGATTCGCCTACGACCTGTTCGGCAACGCCCGCACGGTAGTTCGCGGAGCAGTCGGATTGTATTACGATCATCCTCTGCTTGCCCTCGCATTCAATTCCGATATTGCCGACAACACGCAGCAGCAGCAAGCCGTACTGCTGCCGGGAAGCCCAAACCCGGCTGAGCTTTTGAACGCGGTACAGGTTTTTCAGGGAACGGTCTGTACGACTGCGTCGGCAAATCCTATTTGCCCGGCGGGATTCAATACGCCGGGTGCGGCGCCGTCTGCTCAATATCAATTCGGCAGGCAGCGGTTCAACGACCAGACGTTTCCGGGTTTCGGGCCGATTTTGCCCTTTGTGTTACCGGTAGCACAGGACTTTAAATATGCTTCGGCGACTCAGGCAAGCCTTGGTATAGAACAACGGCTTACTACTAATATGTCGCTTGGCGTGTCTTATATTTTCGTCGGTGCCCATAATCTTCCGCATCCAACTGATCGCAACACACCGAACGTAGGATTTCTCATTCAGAATTTTCAGCGTTGTTTCGGCAGGCTGCCTATCAACACAACCGAAGCAAACCTGACGGATCCCCGCACCTGTACAGTTCCCGGCTTTGTAAACGTAATACCGGGAATGATCTCGGTAAACACAACCAACGGCCAACGAGTTATCAATCCGGCCATTGCGAATTTTTTCCGTCCGAGCGCTCCTAACTATTTTCTGGCCCAGGCATTGTCAGGCGGCGCGGTAACAAAAGCGGTCCTCGATTCACAGCTGGGAGGCACTTTGAGAACGCCCGGCGTCATCTCTCCGTTTGGTTCTGTAAATGCACAGGTTTCCGACGGAAATTCCAGTTACAACGCGATGAACGCAGAGCTTAAACGCCGATTTGCCAATAATTTTACATTTTTGGCCAGTTATACATGGGCTCATTCTATCGATGATTCATCCGATTTGCAGACACTGCTTCTCGCGCAGGATGTCAACCGATTTGATCTTGAAAGGGCCGATTCGCTCTTTGATCAACGTCATCGATTTGTCTTTAGCGGCGTGCTGACCTCGCCGCAGGGATGGCGAAATGCCGGCGGTTGGGGCCGCAGACTTCTGGCGGATTTCACGATTGCTCCGATAATTGAAATTTCGTCGGGAAGGCCGTTTAATATAATCACAAACAGTGATACTAATGCCGATCAGTCTACCCAAACTGACAGGCCGAACGTTGCGGCGGACGGCACTTTGGTTCGTCCTGATCCGTTCACGATCGGCAATTTGGGCCGTAACCGCGGTATCACGCACGGGTACGCTTCGGTAGATCTGCGAATAAGCAGGGCGTTTTATTTTAGCGAACGCGTGAGGGCAGACATTATCGTGGAAGGTTTCAACCTGTTCAACCGTTTCAACGAAGCGTCTGCGTCACCGCTCTTTACGGATGTCAACGCTTTCGGCGAACGCGACGGCGGCGGCCGCTATTTCAGCCGTCCGACCGCAACTTACGATCAACGGCAGTTCCAACTTGGCTTGAAGTTCAGCTTTTAGTTGAATAATGTAACGCTGCCTTCCAGGCGGCTGTCGCGGCGGCATCTTGCCGCCTTTTTGTAATTTCGCCACTGACAAGCTTTTACCTAGGGCGTTGCACTTCTTATCGAATATATTTTTCCACTGATTTTGTGGATAATTCTTTTGTGACTTCATTAACCGATAAGATCAAGCAACAGGCTCTAGCTATTGGGTTCGACAAGGTCGGAATCGTTCGTGCCGAAGCTCTTGAAGAAGAAAGTACGAGCTTGGTGAAATGGCTCGGTAAAGGCTTTCATGGAGAAATGGTCTGGATGGAACGCGAACCGGAAAAACGCGCCGATCCGCGGCTGCTTTTTCCTGATGCCAGATCTATGATCGTCGTGGCGCTGAATTATTACACCCCACACGAACACGACAACGATCCCGCCTCCGGCAAGATCTCACGATATGCCTGGGGCGACGATTATCACGATGTAGTTAAAGAAAAATTGAGCGGTCTGTTGGCGTGGATTAAATCGGAAAACCCCGCGGCGGAAGGGAAACTTTGTGTCGATACCGCGCCGATAATGGATAAAGCCTGGGCTGTCCGCGCCGGGCTTGGCTGGCTAGGCAAACATTCCAATGTGATTACAAAGGAATTTGGTTCATGGGTTTTTATCGGCGAGATCCTGCTGAACCTCGACCTCGAATATGATACAGATACAGTGCTCGATCATTGCGGAACATGCACCGCATGTATCGACGCATGTCCGACATCGGCGATTGTAGAGCCGTATGTTGTCGATTCAAAAAAATGCATTTCATACGCGACTATTGAGCTGCGCACGCTCGACCTGCCGAAACATTTTTCGGAAAATCTCACCGGCTGGATTTACGGCTGCGATATTTGCCAGGACGTGTGTCCCTGGAACCGTTTTGAAAAACCAAGTGAAGAAGCACGATTTGCGCCGAGGTCGGGTGAAACATCTGTCAGACTCGAATTCGTCGAGTCTCTCACGCCCGAAAAATATGCCGAGCGATTTCGCGGAAGCGCCGTCAAACGAGCAAAACTTGGCGATTTGCAGCGGAATGCTAAGGCGATAAAAAAACAGACTGATATGCGGAAATAATCAACTATAAGGCATACATTTCGACTTTAAACTCTCTATTAGGAACTCTAAAATTTTTAAAGATTTCTTTAAAAATTAGCGGTTAGGTGTGTTGACATAAGGATTTCAGCTTCATAGGAGCGATATGTTTGTAGAGAATCGTTAACGATGCCGTCCTAGCTGCATCGCGGCGGCATGTTTATACCCCGCTCCTATCGGAGCTCAGCCGGTATGGCTAATTTTAACTACAAACATGCAGTTCCTAACGGAACTAAGATGAAAATCTCCTTACCCTAGTTGAAAGTTAATCGCCGCATATACATCTGTTCCCCTTTGGTCGATAAATTAAGTATTATATATAACGTGCCATTGCTTGACGCTCATAATCGAACCATCCGTGACCTTCGAATTTCGCTTACGGACAGGTGCAATTTCAGATGCTTCTATTGCCTGCCGAACGGTGAGCCGCCGCTTGCGCGCAAGGACACCATTCTTACATTTGAAGAAATTGCATACATTTCTGAGATATTTGTCTCGCTCGGAATTCAGAAGATTCGGCTGACCGGCGGCGAGCCGCTTTTGCGAAAGGACGTTCCAGTGATGGTTGCGCAATTGGCGCGTCTAAAACCCCGTTTGACCGACCTGGCTTTGACAACCAACGGCTTCGATTTTACCCGAAAGGCGGGTAGCCTGAAAGATGCCGGGCTGGATCGTGTTACGCTCAGTCTCGACAGCTTAAAAGCGGACAGGTTCCATGAGATAACCGGCGTCGATGCGCTCGACAAAGTCTTAACAGCGATCGAATCTGCAAAATCGTTTGGCTTTGATCCGGTAAAAATTAACGCGGTTATCGTTCGCGGCTGCAATGACGACGAGATCGTCGATTTTGCCCGTTTTGCCCGCGAAAACGACGTGAAGATGCGTTTTATAGAATTCATGCCGCTCGATTCCGGGCATGATTGGCAGCGAAGCTCTGTCGTCTCAGGGAATGAAATCTACGAAGCGATCCATAGCCAATTTCCGCTAAAGTTAAAAAATAGCAGCCGGGAAAGTGAGACGGCCTGGAAATACGAATTTTCCGACGGTGGAAAAGGTGAGATCGGGATCATTGCTCCCGTAACCGAGATGTTCTGCGGAGCCTGCTCGCGTATCAGGCTCACCGCCGACGGGCAGATCAGAACGTGCCTGTTTTCAACGAACGAACATAATTTACGTGATTTCGTCCGAAGCGGCGCAAGCCGGGAAGAGATCGTCGAGTTTATCCAGGGTGTCGTGATTAAAAAGGAACCGCGCCATCATATCAACGACCCCAAATTCGTTCAGCCCGCAAGAACAATGAGCTTTATAGGCGGATAGACTTTTACTGCCCTTTTATTTTCACGACGTTTCTTTCGATTGCCGCACCCGCCGCCAAACCGGCTCGCGATTTAGCGACGCCTGTGTGTACCGCCGCAAAGCGTGTATCGCTTTTCCGTAGGTCATCCGCGTTCTCGTAGGAATAGAATGGATTGATAAATTTAATTCCAGGGAGAAACGGCATTCCGCCCATCACGATATCCTCAATGCTCGGCTGGGTTGCCGAGGTAAGAGCTACCGATTCGCCGTCGCAGCCCAGACCAGCCGTGATCCAAAGAATCGGGATCTCTTCGACGCCGTTCGGATGGCGATGTTCGTCGTTTCGACTCATCATGTATTTTGCGGCAGGATAATAAAAAATGCAGTCTGGGTTTGCTGAATTATACACTACTCGTTTCGCAAATCTTGTTCTAATTCACCTTTTGAAATTTCTGCCATCCGACTGCGGATCAGATCGTAAGAAAATCCTTGCCGCAGAAGGTGGTCGTAGAATTTTTTTTTGTCTTCGCGTGTTTCAGGCCTGCCTTTTAGCCTGAGACGTTTTTCAATCGCAAGATTGATCAAATTTCCTTCAGGCATTTTTTCGAAAGCCGACACAATTGCTTCATCGACAATTTCTTTATCAAGCTGTTTGCGGGAAAGTGCTTGCTGCAGACGCCGTTTTCCCTGAGGTTTTTGCCGAAGCTTTGACAGGGCGAGGCTGCGTGCAAACTGCTGGTCGTCCACGTATTTATATTCCTTCAGCTTTTTGATCACGCTGTTGACTATCTCTTCGTTAGTCCAGACTTTTTCGAGCAGCCGTTCACGGAGTTCGCCTATGGAGCGCGGCTTGGCTGAGAGGAGTTTTACGGCCCGGTTCATCGTTCGCTCACGGGATTTATCCGCGTCGTTTATTATTCTTTCCCTAACCTGGTCAAAATCGGAACGTTTCCGCCACATTAACTTTAATCTTACATTCGATTAAGGATTTCGATAAGCGGCACGTCCGTTTACGCAAGCATTAGTTTAGAATTATTTAATGGACGGTTTGTTAATCATAGATAAACCCGCAGGGCTTACGTCGCACGATGTAGTTGCCCGCGTGCGGCGTATCCTGAAAACTAAACGGGTCGGACACACGGGAACGCTGGATCCTTTTGCGACGGGCGTAATGGTTATTCTTGTCGGAAAAGCGACGCGGCTGGCCCAATTTTTGGATAAAGACGAAAAGGAATACGAAGCCGAAGTGCGATTCGGTTTTGAAACAGATACGGGAGACCGCACTGGAAGTGCAAAGTCTAAAGTCCAAAGTCTAAAGTCGGTTTCGCATACTGATGTCGAATGCGTTTTGCATGAATTTCTTGGAGTGATTGAACAAACGCCGCCGATGTATTCAGCAAAAAAGGTTCAAGGCAAGAAGTTGTATGAACTGGCAAGAAAAGGTGTTGAAATTGAACGAAAGCCTGTAAACGTAATGATATATGAGTTGGAAATAATTCGAGGATTAGAGTTTAACACAAAGCGAAATCCTGACTTTGGACATTGGACTTTGGACTTTGGACTCAAAGTGGTTTGTTCCGCCGGAACATACATCAGGACGCTTGCTGAAGATATCGGTCGAAAGGTTGGCACGGGAGCTCATCTTGCCGAATTGAGGCGAACGCGTGCCGGAAAATTCGATCTGCTGCATTCCGTTTCACTTGAAAAACTGGAAGAGCTAAACGATCCCGAAAAGTGTCTGATCCCAATGAACGCCGCGGTGGAACATCTGCCGAAAATTATTTTGAGCGAAGTAAGGGCCGAAAAAACAAAAAACGGGCTTTCCACGCGTTTTGACGATGGTGAACTCGAAGACGGACAGGCAGTTCAGATGATCGACGAATACGAAAATTTAATTGCAATCGGGTTTTACAACGTGACAGAAAAAGTTGTTCAACCGAAAGTCGTTTTGAGTTAAAGTATAAAAATGTAATGCGAACTTTAGTTCGCCGTTTTTGCGGATTAAAGTCCTGCTTTTTGCTAAAGATATGAAAAAACGAAGTTTAGCAATTGGAATTGTCGGAGCGGTAGGCGCGGCAGTGGCAGCTAAAATGCTGACACGCTCAAAAGGCGTGAACTGGGACGATGTCTCGACTCACGTTCCGCATTCGGAAAATTCCCATTTTGCTTCTGTCGACGGAGCGAGCATTCACTATCAGGAATTCGGCGATCCGGCAAAGCCGACATTGCTTCTTATACACGGTTACACTGCTTCGGCCTATGTTTGGAACACGACGGCGCCTGCATTTGCCGAACAGGGTTTTCATGTTATTGCTGTTGATTTGCTCGGCTTCGGCTACTCTGAAAAGCCGTATTGGTTTGATTATTCGATAGAATCGCAGGCGCGTATGATCTCGCGGTTTATGAACCGTCTCGGCATCGGGCGCGCGACTGTCGTCGGCAGCTCATACGGCGGAGCTGTCGCCGCGACATTGGCCCTCGATTACCCCGAACGCGTCGAAAAACTCGTCCTCGTTAATGCAGTTTGCAACGACGATCTAAAAAATCATCCGGTCCTGCGGCTTGCCTCAATACGAGGCGTCGGCGAAGTTATAACCCCGTTTCTGGCAGATTCAAAAACGTATTTACGGTATCGAATGCACGGAACGCTTGCGAAAGCGAATCATCATTTGATCACGAAGGAACGAATTTCATCCGTCCATCGCCCGCTGAAAGCAGCCGACGCACATCATTCTCTCCTCGCAACATCACGAAACTGGCGTGCAAAGCGTATCGAACACGATGCACACCTGATAAATCAGCCGACACTTATCATCTGGGGCGAGCAGGATAATGTGATACCTATTCGAAGCGGCCTTATGCTCCACGATTCGATCCTAAATTCGCGACTGGTCGTTCTAAAGGACTGCGGCCACGTTCCGCACGAAGAAAAGAGCGAGATTTTTACAGAGCTCGTAACCGAGTTTTGCCGGGATAAAAAGGGCAGGATCACGGCAGTGAAGACGTTCGATTTAAAAGGTAACGAAAGTTAAAAATATCGAAAGCGACCCGTGATTTTCCAGTCAAATAATTTATCTTCTGCCTTCGTCCTACATAACGAGAGGTTTTTGTTCCGAAATCCTTCGACGAATTATTCTTTTCGGAAAACTAGGCAATAATCAACCCAATGCACGAAAATGTTTTCTACGACAGTCGGATATTTTCAGCGCATATTGCGCTTATAAACAGCTTTTCGTCTGCATCTCTTTACGGGAAAGGTGTATTTACCACCATTTCCGTTCGTACTAAAAAGCTCTTCCTTTGGGAAAAACACTGGAGCAGATTATTGTTGAATGCTTTAGCTGTGAAAATCGACCTTGTCGACTTTTCTGAAGAAACGGTAAAAAATGCGCTGTATCAAATTGTCGAAAAAAACAAACTCTTGAACGGACGCGCTCGCATTACTTTTTTCGACGAATCTTCGAGCAATCTCTGGCCCTTTGAAAGCAGCCGAAAAACAAGCCTTCTAATTACGACAGCAGACTGTCGCGAAATCCCCGACAATTTTCGCACTGGTATTTCGACGTTCCAAATAAATTCAACTTCACCGCTCGCCGGCATAAAATCGTGTAATTATCTCGATAAGATTTTGACTTTGGACGACGCGAAGACACGCGGTTTCGATGAAGCGGTTTGTCTTAATGAGCGGGGTGAGATAACGTCGGCCTGCATGGCAAATATTTTTTGGCTGAAGGACGGGAATCTGTACACGCCGTCTTTGAAAACCGGCTGTCTGCCCGGAACGACGCGTGAATTCGTGATCGAGAATATTGAATGCCTGGAAGTTGAGAGTGGCTCTGAAGCGTTAGACGAAACCGATTCAATCTTTTTGACATCGGCAGGTATAGGAATCGTCCAGGCTGCGGAATTTAATGGAAGAAAATTGAGCCGTCGGCCCCACGAAATTTTGGCGCTGCTCGGTCCCAGTTGAACACTGCCGCACTTTTACCGCCGGAATTTTAAGCAGCTGTTTCGAAGAGCGCAAGAATCTGTTTGCCCTCAATCGAACGCGGATCGATGGTGCGAAGATGTTTTTGCCCCTGCATTTCCCAGATCGCCGTTACGGTCCCCTCTTTTTCAACTGCCTGGTAATGCACGTCTTCCGGCTCGGCGAGAGATTCGGCAGGAGCATCATCCGCAGCTGTCGGAGCCGCTGGCTCGGCTTTTATTTCGGGTGCATGGATTGTGGTTTGTTTGGCTTCCTCAATTTCTGGTTTAGATTCTGTGGTCTCTTCGGCCTCTTCGGCGGCTTTTACAGCTTCGTCTGACATTTACTTAAAATATCTCCTCAATTATTTGTCTAATATCTTTTAAGATAACAAGAATTCTTACATATTAGGATTGTTCATGTCGAGTTTCATAGTTATCGAACAATAAGAAATGCCTGCACTTCTATTTCAACATCCTTTGTCCCAATCAAATATTACGAATAAAAAATAACGGTTTTCGGTAATTTTCCTGACTTTTCAATTTCTTAATGGCGTTACAAATTCCCGCGCCGCCGCTGCTCTTCTTCTATCGAAACGAACAACGCTTTGAAATTGCCTTTGCCGAAACCTTTGCAGCCTTTGCGTTGGAGGATTTCGTAGAAGACTGTCGGGCGGTCTTCGACGGGTTTGGTGAAGATTTGTAATAGATAACCTTCTTCGTCGCGGTCGACCAGGATGCCGAGTTTTTTGAGGCTTTCGATTTCCTCGTCGATGTCGCCGACGCGTGAGGGAAGCTCGGCGTAGTAAGTGTCGGGAACGGTAAGGAATTCGACGCCGTTTTCGGCCAGTTTCGCGACCGTCGAGCGGATGTCTTTACACAATAAAGCGATGTGCTGGGCGCCGGCGGAGCGGTAGAAATCGATGTATTCCTGGATCTGGCTTTTGCCCTTTTTGCTTTCGGCGGGCTCATTGATCGGGAATTTTATGTTGTGTCCGCCGTCGGACATGACGATAGACATCAGGGCTGAATATTCGGTCGAGATGTCCTTGTCGTCAAACGTGATATACCGGAAAAATCCGAGCACATCACGGTAAAAGTCGCACCAGTAATTCATCCTGCCAAGCTCGACGTTGCCGACAATGTGATCCACAAGCTGTATGCCGACCTCTTCGCCGGGCATGTTTTGTTCGATGAATCCCGGCAGGAAAATGCCGCTGTAGCTCTTAAGCTCCCCTCCTTTCAAAGGAGGGGTGGATGCCGCTTCGGCAGACGGGGTGGTGGTTTCTTCACCGTTAGAAGATCCCTTACTTACGTGCGGGCTACTGACACCATACGATATAAACGAGTGGATTGTGTCGCCGTATGTGTGAATGGCGGCCCGGCGGACCGAACCGTTTTCATCCTTTGAATCATGCGGCTCAATAAACGCTCTTGCAC
>JACDAY010000282.1 GCA_013695195.1 Blastocatellia bacterium
CACATTGCGTTGATTCATAACGGCTTGGGTGAGGAAGATCAAGCGCTGACTTGGCTGGAGCGCGGATTCGAGCAGCGAGATGCAAAGATGGTTTTTCTGAAAGTCGAAACGAAGTGGAACAATCTGCGCTCCGAACCGCGTTTTGTTGATTTGATGCGGCGGATGAATTTTGAGTAAATTAGGGAAAATTACAAATACTTCCGTTCAGAGTCCATGCGCTTTTCACTGGAAAAGCGCACTAAAGCGTGGACTCTGAACTTTTTCATTTAAGCCTGACTACAAAACCTGGACGCGAATAATTCTGTCCGTGAAAATTTCCGTAAAAAAATATCTCCGGTATGCTCATCACGCGCCATCGAAGTCGGCGAAATTCCCTCGAACCGTGCTTCTCGTACGCCTCCTTTATCCTCCGAAGATGCCGGCAGCTCATCCCCAAAACTTCGGCCGCCTCGATCCAACTGATCGTCTTCGCATATGCCCTCAATATAATCTGGTTTCTTTTCGTTGCTCGCTCTATCGCGGCCCCGTGTAAAATCTCATTGCAGTTTGTCTTCTGCTCTGATCTTCTACCCTTTGCCGCTAAAAGCGGACATATCATCTGCTATTTATACCGGACATATAATGTGCTGGCTACAACCAAAAAAGATTTTTGTTGATTTTGATGAATTAACAATGTAGTATGCGTAAGATCAAACAACCACAACAGTTCTAATATTGTCGTTTTTCCAGCTTATAGCTTTGGTTTCACCAAAAAAAACAAAATAAATCAACTAACAGTATGAAAAAGAAGTTTTCAAACGCGAACTGCAAAGTAGCCGGATTTTCGTTGATCGAACTTTTGATCGTTCTGACACTCATATTCATTTTATCCGCAATTAGTTTGTTTTACTTGAGCGGCCACCAAACACTTTATAAACCTGACGATCAGACATTGCTCATCGCTGACATTTTGCATGAAGCCCGGCAAAGATCTTTGACGCAGCGAGAAACGATGCGTGTCGAAATCAACAGATCCACCAACCAAATCACGCTAATCGATGAAAATACAAACCAGGATCCGACGGATACGGCGGATAATGACCGTGTATTAAAATCGCTCAATCTTTTTGATCCCTCAGTTGTAACCATCGGAATTTCACCCGGTCAAATCACGTACAATCCGCCGGAGCCTTTGCCGGTTCCGACTACGGAATTTATCCCGAGCATTTATCCCCCGAGCGGTTCCCAAAGCGTCTGCACGCTTCGGTTTCTGGCGAACGGAACTGTGGTGAATGCCGGGAATGACCCGATAGGAACGGGCGCCGTGGCAAACGGCGCGACACTTCATATCTGGTCGCCTTCGGCCGTAGACTCGGCGAATTCGGATATTGCACGGGCAATCACCGTTATAGGTTCAAGCGGTTCGGTTCGAATATGGGAATTTGACCAGGGTTCGCCGGCTGCTAACAAATGGAAAGATTCCCGTCGCAGCGGCTCTTACTAGATAGGAATATCAGCGTCCCGCTGGCTGCCCGGTGAGCGTCCCGCTCGCCGCTCTGAGTGCGAGACACACTCAGGACACCCGCGTGGACGGCAGCATTACGCAAAATAAAATATGTTAATCAATAAATCCAAAGAAAAAGGCTTTTCTTACATTGACGTCATGATTGCTATCGTCATTTTACTCGTGGGAATACTTGCAATGTTGTCCGCTTTGACGACTAATCTGGTGCGTACTTATGAAACGGAACAACGGGTCATAGCCAAACAGCTTGCACTTTCCACGATTGAATCGATCATATCAGCCAAGGAGATCAAAGGACCGGGGATAAATGGCTGGGATTCTATGCGAAATACGGCCGGGCTGCCGGCTGGCGAAGACGGGATATTTTTGACCGGTTATAATCCGGTTCGCGTGGAATCCGGTTCGGACGGTGTCGCTGGAACTATCGATGACGCCTGTTCCGGAACAGGTTCCTGCATCAACCCGCTGTCCGGTGCGGTCAATGCCAGCCCGTTAGTGGAGCGGTACCAGAGGGAAATTGCAATTAGTGACGTACCTGATCCGGAAAGGCCCTCGCCGGAGCATGCGATAGCACGAAGACGTGTTGACGTAAATATCCGTTTTTTTGTAAATCAGCTAGTCAGAGAGGAAACGGTTTCCACAATAATTGCTAATTACAATCAGGATAACTAGAGGTAATTCAATGAAACCCAAATCAATTTATAAACTGCGAAAGGTTCACTTTGGGCAAGACGGTGTTACTTTAATCGAAATGCTTGTGGCAATAGTGATCTTTCTTATCGTTACCGGCACCATCTATGGTTTACTCCAGATAGGACGAGTCGACCGAAACCGTGCCAGCCATCGGGCGGATATTCTTAAAAATGCCCGCATCGCCATTCACCTGATCGGCAGGGACGCACTCAATGCCGGTTTGTCCTACAACCGCGTCGGAGCCCTCGCGCCCGAAGGTTTTGTAAGTTCCACTTTCGGTTTACCGGCCGACCCGGACACTAAGCGCGACGCGATCACGGCGATAATGGCGGGCAATGACATATTCGTTAATGGTTTGAATCCAAATACTGCGGTCCTTACGGACACGGCCGTATTTTGTTACCGGGATATGGATTTTAACGGCGGTGATCTGGTTCATCTATCAGACGTTAAAAGCCCAGCCGCGGATCCCTCTACCGCACGGGTCGAGGCGGTTGTTCCTCCGAATTCGCCGGCAGGAACGCCGACCGGTGTCGAAAAAGCACGTAAACATCAATTGTATCTTGTCGAATCGGATTCTACACAGGTGGCGATTATGGCTACGGACGTAAATGGTGCGGAGCTGGTTGACGCCGCTCCCGGAGACCCATTGGGCTTGAATCAGCCGCTGAACGGCAGCGGTGAGTCAGGAAGCGTTTTGAGAAAGTGCGAGCCGCCGCTTCCCGGGCCGCCGGCCGTTATGGACGGGAACTGCACTACGTATGTTGCGACTTTAAAGCATTTCGTCATGGTCGGTTATAAAGTTAAACCGGACGGAACGCTGGTGCGGACCATTTACGGCAATAATACAGACGGAACCGTGCCCGCCGACCAGATTCGGGAACAGCCGCTTGCATACGGAGTGGAAAATCTCCAAATTTCGTATGTATTGGAAGACGGAACGGTTACGAGCTCTCCATCCGCCTATAGCGACGGGGGCGATAATATTCCATCCACCGGAAATGAACTACCTGATCAATTGAATCTTATCCGGCAGATAACCGTCACTATTACTGTTCAGGCTACCGCAAGCGAAGGCCTGAACCGCAAGCCCGAATCGATAACATTCAGCGCAACATTCAGCGCCAGAAATATGGAATATACTGCGGGATAAATCTAAACCGAAATTTCTTTTCCTTCTTCTTCGTCCAGTTCCGCTAATACATGGTTCATTCTTACTTTAACTGCGAAGGAAGAGTCACCACAGAATTAGAGAAACAAGAAGAAATAAAAAGAATTAGAGAAAGTTGGAGAAAAATATGAAAAATAAAGTCAATAATTTTTATCGTTGTTTTATTTCACATGTTCTTAAAGGTCGAGACGGCAATATTCGAAATGAGAACGGCACGGCAATGGTTATTGCATTGCTGATTATGATCCTTCTGCTGGGCTTTGTGGCCCTGGCAATCTCCCGCACTACCAGCGAAACAGTTGCCTCGTCGAATGACGCGGCGGAATCGCGCGCTTTTGATGCGGCTCACGCCAGCCTGGAGATAATGACGAGAAATTTTAATAAAATTTTCGAAGTCAAACTCAACCCGGACTTGAGTGACGAAGAGCATATCAAAACACAAAAGCCGCCGGTTTTTGAAGACAATTACGACTTCCTACAAGATATAGATCAGACCGCTGACACCAAAGCGGTCCTCCTGACCGAAGGGCAGTTTCAAGGTCTGACTGCATTGCAGGATAAGTGGGAACTCAATACAACCGCTACCGATATTGTGCAGGGCGTGCAGGTTCAGTTAAAACGCAGATTTCTCAATAATCGTATCCCGATCTTCCAGTTCGGCATTTTCTATGACGATGATCTGGAATTCCATCCCGGCCCGCGATTCAATTTCGGCGGACGCGTTCATTCTAACGGCAGCCTGTTTCTGGCTTCTCCGGACAATGGAGGACTATATTTTTCTTCTAAAGTCTCCGCAAAAAACCACGTCTATACGGATGTTCAAAAAAACGGGTTTTCATATGCCAATTGGGGCGATAATGTACATATCCGTAATGCTTCCGGAAATTTTGTACGGCTCAGAAATTTTATGGGCAGCGCCCTGCAAACACCGAATAACGGCTCACCGGTAACAACGAATCCGGCGCCTGCAATCCCGCTGCCGACGGCGTATGCCAATGCCAACTGGCCCACGGACCGTGGAGCGTTCCAGGGAAATCTGCTCGCCAACCAAAAGTCACTCGATCTGCCGCTCAAGCTTAAAACCAACATTGCCGGCACCAAGCTCGATCTCGTCGAGCTCGTTAAACGCGGTAAAGCAGTTGGCGATGTAGCGAATGACGAAGACGGAAATCTTGTTCCGGTAACGGCGGCCACCCGCGATGACAAGATCACGGCAAGCGAAAGGTATTATAATAAAACTGGAATTCGCGTAAATATTGCCGACAGCAAAACCAAATTGCCCGGCTGTGCGGCTGCCGCTCTTCCTACAAACCGTTGTGGAATTCGACTTGAAGGTAAAAGTGACGGCTTGGGCCTCGAGCCGCCGGCGGGAGAAGCTCGGGGTTATTTGCCGCGGGCGATGAGGGACGGCTATCAGGCCACGCGGATAAACGGTGAGCGCTTTTTCATTCCCGGAAGACAAATGTGGATCAAGATAGAAACGGTCATTTATAATGCCGTAACGCAGGTATACGACACGGTAGATATTACCGAGGATATTTTAAGTCTCGGCGTAACCGAACGTGCTCCGATGCTGGGCACCGATTTTATAATCACCGAGGCGGCATATTCTTTAAATGGCTTTCCCGATTCGCGTTCAATTATAAAGCTTCAAAGATTTATGTTTGCTGGCGCCTCCGTGCCAAACACTACCGGAGCGATCAGCGGTGAAGATTACTTAACAGGCCTTACGCCCACGTCTGTACCCTTTCAATCGGCGAATTTTACCTCTACCAGCATTTTGCCGGTAAGCTTATCGCGGCACAATTATGTGCTTGCCGGTGATGTTACGGCAGGCAGCTGCGCTACAGGTACATTAGGCGTTGTAAAAAATGGGGGCGATTATTCCGGAAACAGCTTTACCGGCGACAACAGGGCACACTGGAAAGACGCAACTGTCGGCCCCATAGATGGTGTAACTGAATGCGTGGTTCCGTTCCCGATCAATATGTTCGATACGCGCGAAGGTTTGTACAACGACACCGACTCGGTTTTCAATCCTATATCTGTTTATGCCGCAAATGTGCCGTGGGCGGGTGTAATGAGCATGGTCGATATCGATGTTGCAAATCTCAAGAACTTTCTCGACGGCGATCATAATGCAAGAATGCCGAACGGATTGGTCTCTGCGGATATTCCCCAACCGAATAACATTGCTCCGAAATCGGGCGGCTGGGTATTTTATGTATCGGACCGCCGCGGCGATTACGATTTCGACGGCGAATACGATATGGAAGACATTTTCGGCAATAACGACGGCGTGCTGCAGCCGGGCGAGGATCTGCAGAAACCCGGCCAACCGGGTTTTGGCGTGCTTCAGACGGATTTTATAAATGAAGCGGTAAGATACACCGGTGCGGGTAATACCGTATCGCCGGATATTGCCGCCGTCTTCGACCACAAATATTACCGCCGGGGTGTACGTCTTGTGCGCGGTCAAACCCTGCCGGGAATCTATGACACTGCGAACCCGAAGAACACTAAAGGGTTTACGGTCGCATCGGAAAACGCTGTATACGTTCAGGGAAATTACAACGCAAGCGGCGTGGCTTCGGTTGGTGATCCGACGCCGCACACTGATTACATACCCCTGAGTACGAGTTCGGGAAATATTCCCGCGTCGGTAGTAGCCGATGCGATAACGATTCTTTCAAACAACTGGCGGGACGCGAATAGTTTTGCTTCTCCTTTCGATCGAACCGGCCGAACCGCCTCACAAACCTTTACCCGCTTCGCAATGATAGGCGGCGATTCGTTGACCAGTTTGCACGCAACACCCAATCAGGGCGGCGACAACGCGCGAATGAGCGGCGGCGTCCATAATTTCAAAAGATTTCTGGAAAATTGGACTGGTGATTCTTTGTTTTACAGCGGATCGCTGGTAAATCTTTTCAACTCGCGTAACAACAACGGCGCCTTCAAATGTTGCGAACGAGTTTACAGACCGCCCAACCGGAACTGGGTGTTTGATGCGACGTTTCTGGACATCAACCGACTTCCGCCCGGAACTCCGTTCTTCCAGTCGATTCAAATAACGGGATTTCAACGGGTCGGCGATTAGAGCCTTTTTTAACGAAATCGCGGAACATTTTTCACCGCGTAAGCGGTGGTTTGAATGTAGCTGTGGGTTTCAACCCACGGATCCGAGCCATAGCGATTTTGTAGCGTCAGCTACAATTGAATATGGGCCGAACGTTTTGGTTCAACCGTCGCTGGCGCGACGCGATTTTCTAAATATTGATACCGTGGGTTGAAAACTATGGCTACATTCATTAAATCGCTACGCGATGAGGCTTTATTATTGTTTTTGAACCTTCATTAATCTGTTCGGTGAAATTGTAAAAGACTTTTTGTCTGCGGGTGTGTTTTTTGAACTTTCACCTTATAATATCGTAATTAAGAATGGGGTTTATTCTTTGCTACGATTACGATGAGGGAGCTTTCGCTTAATAACAGCAGGTTGGACAAACGATATGATATCCGCGAGCAACTCGGACGCGGAAGCTATGCGGAGATCTTTGTCGCGCGTGACACTCTGGCCTCACCGCAATCGCCTCACACACTCGTTGCGATCAAGGCTTTGAATGTTTTTTTACAAGACGATCTCGACACTGATCTTGAAAGGACGCTTGTTGAAAATTTTCAAAACGAAGCCGTTGCGCTTGACCGTGTGCGGCACCCGAACATAATCAGCCGTCTCGGACACGGCACTGCCCGCGATCTGCACGGAACGGTATTTCACTATCTCGTCCTTGAATACCTCGAAGGCGGCGATCTTCAAAGGGCTTGCCGTGAAAAAAATCTTTCGCTGAAAAACTCGTTAAAGTATATCGAGCAGGTTTGTGCCGGCTTGCGTCATGCCCACCGCAACGGCATAATCCACCGCGATATAAAGCCGCAAAATCTGCTGCTGACGAAAGACCTCGAAACCGTGAAAATCGCGGATTTCGGGGTTGCCAGAATCCATCAAACCGATTCACCTATCACGCGGGTCGGAACCAATATTTACGCACCGCCCGAACACAGCCCATTAAATGCGGGAAACGGCAATGTAATGACCGTAACTGCTTTGACGCCCGCGGCTGATATATATTCGCTGGCAAAGTCCGTCTACACGCTTATTACATGCGAAACTCCTCGATTTTATGCAAATGAGCCCGTTACCGACCTTCCTCTCGCCGTCCGGGACAAAGAATGGGCGTCTGAACTGAAACGGGTTCTCGGTAAGGCGACAATCGGCGAACCTGCCGGACGTCATCAAAGTGTCGACGAATTTTGGGCCGATCTCGAAGATGTGCGTCGGATGGCCGAAGAGTCCGATACATCGAAACTCATTCACGGCAAGCTTCATGCATCTCCACAGCCGCATGTTTCACGCGGTTACACGCCGATCACACCTCAGAAGCCGAAATTTGATACGTCGAGAGATTTGAAACTGCGGCATCAATTCGGCCCGGCAATTCCTATGATCGCTGTCGGCCTGGAACAAACGCCTTTACCAAAACATCCTTTCATAAAGCCGACCGAGCGAGTGGAAGATTATTGGCCCGAACGCGATCCTAATTCGCAGCCTATTGCAATCGATATTCTTCAACCGTTAGACGAAAATTCCGCCAGGAATAAGAAACGCAGCAGGTTTACGCGGCGATTGACTGCATTTGCATTGCTCTTTGTTATTTTTGCCGGAGTGCTCTACGGCACGCACGTTTACCTGCGCGGCGCTAATTTTCTGCCCGTATTTTCAAATCCGTTCACCGTCCGGACGGGCCGTGCAAATACGGATATAAATCTTCGCCCGTCGCCCAATGCCGATAACGACCCGATCGGCCTGGTTACAAAAAATTCCCGTGTTCGGATTGTAAAAACACAGAATAACTGGTATCAAGTTGATGTGGTCGAACAGGGAAGGCAGCGTGATAACGGCCTTGCGATGAGCCGCGGGTGGCTGAACGGAAAGTATGTGGATCTGGATTGAAGGGATGATCGAATTCCAAATTCTTAAGATCGATTGATATTGATTTCAGCCTCGTTCACGAGGCTTCCCGAAGGGCTGACAGCCATGTGCTTTAGCACGTGGCCCGAATTGCCAATTAAGCGCAGCCCGTTTTAACGGGCTTACATTTCATCGGCTTAAGCCGATAATAAAAGGACGTTAAAACGCCCTTTGGTCGTTATCAGTTTCACACCACGCAGTAAACGACCTGGCTATCGGCCGCGAAACGCGGAAAAAATGCAAAAGCGGCCTTTGAACTAAGCGAACTGAATAATTGCCCAGGAGTATTAATTTGAGCGTACTCGATAAAGTCAGGCGTTGGATAGACGGCGAATCCGCGGAGATGGTTTTGGAAGAAGCGGCACGCGACGCGCAGGTAAAGCCTCGAAGCAGGGCAGAAGAGTTTATCGTCAATATCGCCCGGGCGGTAGAAAAAGTTATGCAGCAGGAAATGGTTCCTCTTCCGCAAGGCACGACAATTATTCCGAGCGAGTACGCCATTTTTTTAAGCGACGAGGATGACAAGGAATGGCAGGGCGTGAAACGGCGTGGATTGGAACAAGGCCTCTATCATATTCTTGCCGAACGGGCTAAAGAGATAGCAGGGAAGCGAAAGCTCGAGACGAAATCATTCGTCATCGAGCTGCGGGTTGACGGTACGCAGGAGAAAGGCGAAGTCCGCGTGCAGCACAGTTGGGAAGATTCCGCGACCAACAAAACCGGCGTGCTATCGCGGCCGAAATCCGCGCCTTTGAGTGCTCCTCCGCCTAATCCCCTCAATCCGCCGAGTCCGAATTTTAATCAGCACGCAATAAAGCCGCCGCAATATTCCCCGCCGACTCATGAACGGGAAAATCCTTCTTTGCAGCGGGAAATTCCGGCGGCAAGTATCCATGCAAATATTCAGCAAGCCGTACCGATTCCGGCCGAAGACAGTGAAGAACTTACAAACGTGCGAAAACGCGTCTCCGAATTATACCGGCTTGAAATCTGGCTAAACAATGTGCGTCAAAATGTCATTCCTATTTATCAAAATGAGATTAGTATAGGCAGAGGATCAAAATCGAGGCCCGTCGATATTCCGCTGGCCGGCGATCCGGAGATCAGCCGCCGTCATCTTACAATAATCGCCGACGGCGCCGGCAAGTTTTGGGTTGTCAGCGAAGGACGCAATCCTGCCGCGATAAACAATAACGAATTAGCGACAGGCCAAAAAATCGCCCTCATTCCGGGCGCCAGGCTGGCTGTTTGCAGCTACATTCTCCGTATTCATCCACAATGAGAATGTTTATTGTTCCCCGAGCTCCCGTTCTATCTGCGGCAGAAATGTCCGCCGCAAACGCTGCGCCAGGGATTGAGCTTCGCGGACCTGGGAACTTGCATCCGACAAATTGCTCTGGATCTGCTGGAGCAAAGCCTGAAGGCTGACGCGTTCTGCCTGTAGTGTCTGACGCTTGCTTTCCCGGATTTCCTCGGTCTGCGTACTGCCTTCAAAAACAACACTCCTGTCGATGCTTTGCGGTTTGAGATCTCGCTCGACCTGTGCAAGCCTGGCCCGCGTAGTGCCTTCCTTTTCAACGAGATCGATCTGAAACTTTTGCAATGTAGCTACACGCTGTTCCGCCCGAACCAATATCTCCAGTCCCATTATCAGCCTTTGCTGTTTTTCGCTCAATTTAAAACCGCCGACATCTGCGAATTTGTCGACGAATGCTTTCATTCGCTCGTTGAGCGTGCTGACCGAAGCGGCAATTCTAGCAATATCGCCAGAAATATTTGCCATCGGATCGGCGTTTTGAACAGGAGCCGGATTCTGGCCGTAAATTCCGGTGGCTGTAGAGAAAATTATTATGGACAGAACAAAGATTCTTATTTTCATAACTTGCACTCCTATCACTTGTTAGAACCCGGGAATGGTAGAAATCGGATTCTTAATCGCGGGAACGGAACCATGTCGCTACCGCTCGGTGTTCTGACCCACTTTGCCAGTTTGTAAATTTAGTAAACCAAATCTATCACGAATTTTCACTACATTGCTGTACAGTTTCTGCATCGAAAGGAAATTCATTTCTTTCTATCATTCCAATAAGTTCATCAACCGCTCTTTCTACTTCTAAAGTTACCTGCTCGGGATAATCGAATAATGCCGCGCTTGCTTTATATTCATTTCTATCCAGTACTTTGTAGCTGAAGTCATCCCAAACGACAACATCTACATCGAGATCAATATAATCCAGCACACCTTCTTTATAAATCGGAGGCATGTTTACGTTACAGTAATAATTTCTCAGTGCGCCGTCAGGTTCGTGAAATCTGAAAACGTTATACCACCGATCAAGCCAATAATATTCGTACGAAATTGTGCCGCGTCTGATAAGACCTAATTCCGGGTGTTTCACATCGTCTTCAAATTTCCCCGCAAAGATAATTAGGGAACCGGTTTGCTTCAATAACGTGCATTTCCAACTTCGACGGATACTTAAGTCATAGTTCCGGGAATTTATCGTAAACTCATCCAGCATAATTTATTCGGAAACAGTTCGCACGACAAAGACCGAACACGGCGCGTGATGAACTACTGAATCCGAAACCGAGCCGAGAAGAAGACGCTCCCAGCGGCTGTATCCATGCGAGCCAACAATAATCAGATCGGCTTTCCATTCTTCCGCAGTCTCCACAATACGGCTGTCCGGTGAACCGAAAAGAATCTCGCCGGAAACCGCAATGCCGGTTGCGTCGGCAAAACCCTTTAACTTCTCACTAGTTTCCGACAAAATTTTAGAGGCATTATCTCTCGCCGTTTTTTCCAAATCGGTTGTGTCCGGCAGATAACCGCCGTAAATATCGATCGCCATAGGCAATGCCATATCGACGACGCTTATAATTTTTAGCTCGTCAGCTTCTTTTAATGCTAAAAGTTTCAGCGCTCCGATTGCTGCGTCACATTGTTTTCCGCCGTCAGTTGCGAAGAGAACTTTCATTCAGAAACCTCCCTTTGCATCTTCTTGCATAAATGAGGGTATTAATTCTTAACATATTCATCAATGATATGTTTGTAGCATGATAAGCCCAAATTTGCATTTTAGTTCCATAGGAACGATATGTTTTGCCTTCAATATTAGGTTTAAATTAATTAACAAACATTTACCGTTCCAAAGGAACCAAAATGCAAATTTCCCCACTTGCCGATTTTTAGGCTCTTTTTAGACCAACTCCGGACGTTCCAGCAGCTTTGCGAGAAGCTGCTTTAGCATTAGAGCCTCGGTATCGGTCAGGGCCGAGACAGTCTGCTCTTCCAGCTTTATCCATTGCAGTTCAAGTTGGCCGCGTATCGCTTTACCTTTCGGTGTAAGGAAGATTCTGGTAGATCTTGCGTCGTCCTCATATTTCGCCCGCGTTACAAAATCGTTTTCAAGCAAGCCGCCGAGAATTTTGTTGACAGTCGGCGGCGACAGCCCTAAACGCAAGGCCAAATCTATCTGCCGTTGGCCGTCGCTTTTCCACAACTCAAACATTACGAAAACCTGCCCGCTGTGCAGGCCCGATTCGTTTACGCTTTTCTGAAGAGTATTGCGATGAGCGACGGTTACCTTTGCGAGTAAAAAGCTTAATGTATTCTCAAAATTCATAAACATTCATTTAAGTACTTACGTTTAATAAGTTTATGCAAAACATTAGAGGGCTAATAAGCAAGAATTAGCCATCTAATAAGCTACCATTAGCCGGCTAATAATCAAAACCGGAAACGTTGTTTAATTTAATAATGTTGTTATACACTTTTTAGCATGAACAATACACAGTTGCTTAAGGAATCACGAAATTTGCTGCTTGGGCTGCACAAATCGCTGGTCGATTTTGAACGCGCGATTTATGAAGGAATCCATGGCTCGACGACCGGCGGCCAATTTCTCAACATACTAATTGAAGACAAGGATTTTGCCTGGCTTAGAAAATTTTCCACACTTATCGTGGATATCGATGAGATGTTTGCCCAAAAAGATGGCTTTCAGCCTGAAGCCGTCGATGTACATCTTGCGGGGATTCGTGATTTGATCGACATGAAGGATGAAGATGAGAGTTTTACGGCAAAGTACCGGTCCGCTTTGCAGCAGGACCTCGATGCGGCAGGAAAGCAGTGTGAATTAAAGGCTTTGTTAGAGAACAGCTAGTTGTGTTGACGTTTATAGGAACAAAAGTTTCGAATAAATAATTTTGATTCGGTGATTTTGCACTCTTGCTTATTCAATGTTTCGGGGGTTAGAGAAAAAATTAACCACACAACAAGAGGAACAAGAAACGTATAAGCTTACTATTCGCGGCCGCTCTTTTTCCAGTCTGAAAGGAAGCTTTCGAGCCCTTTGTCAGTCAGCGGATGATTGACAAGCTGCTGAATCACCTTGAAGGGAATAGTAGCAACGTCGGCTCCGACGAGTGCGCAATCAACGATATGCATAGGGTGGCGGATAGACGCCGCGAGCACTTGGGTTTTATAACCGTAATTCCCATAGATCTGCACGATGTCAGAGATCAACTGCATGCCGTTCGTCGCAATATCGTCCAGCCTTCCGATGAACGGCGAAATGTATTTGGCACCGGCTTTCGCCGCCAGGATCGCCTGGGCAGCGGAAAAACAAAGGGTTACGTTAACACCGGTTCCTTCCCCGGTCAGAATACGCGTTGCCTTCAAGCCGTCCAGAGTTAAAGGGCATTTTACAACCACATTGGATGCGATCTTGGCATACTCCCGTCCTTCGCGGAGCATTCCGTCGGTATCCAAAGCAGTAACCTCCGCGGAAACGTCGCCCTTCACCATTGAGCAGATCTTCGCAATATGCTCCTTAAAATCCACGTCGCCTTCCTTTGCGATTAGTGAAGGATTCGTAGTTACGCCATCGATCAATCCGAGCTCATTCGCTTCCTTGATCTCGTCTAATTTTGCAGTGTCGATAAAAAACTTCATTTTTGTTGTCCTTTGTTTAAGTCGCTATTTCCCACAATTGTAGAATATAGATTTACGATTAACAATTCGCGTTAAACGACTTTGTTGGTCAGCGTTCCGATTCCCTCGATCATTACCTCGCACACATCGCCGGGATTCAATTTCGAAACGCCTGTCGGCGTTCCGGTAGCTATCACATCACCTTCTTTTAGTGTCATTTGCCTTGAAATATAACGGATTAGAAACGGGACGGTAAATACCATCTGAGAAGTACGCCCGTCCTGTTTAATAATCTTATTAACTATCGTCACCACGTGAATATCGGACACATCCAGGCTGGTTTCGATAAACGGGCCTATCGGACAAAACGTGTCGAAAGACTTGCCGCGTGTAAATTGAACATCATTTTTTTGAACGTCCCTCGCCGTAACGTCGTTCATGCATGTAAAGCCGAAAACAAAATCGAGAGGATCCTCGTAGTCTTTCAGATTTTTACAATCGCGTCCGATAATGACCGCAAGCTCGCCTTCGTGTTCAACCTGAGCCGATTGCGGCGGAATCACAATAGATGAGCCGTTTCCAATGATTGCGGACGGAGCTTTTAGAAATAAAAGCGGCTCCGACGGAACTTCATTGCCAAGCTCTTTCGCATGTTCGGCATAGTTGCGCCCGACGCAAACGATCTTTGATGGAGCAGCCGCGGGAAGCAGCTCAATCTCGGAAAAATAGCAAAGCTCGTTAGTTTTCTGCAAATTCTCGTCGCAAACCCAGATCTCATCGCCCTCCACGATCCCGATCTGGATTTCTATATTTTTTCGAAATCGGCAGATTTTCATAGGATAACGGAATCGAAACGAAATGATCAAAATACTATAGTCTTTAACCGAAGGGCTACGGGAGAACTTCCGATACAACATCGGACGGGCTGCTGACGTTTCCTGCTTTGTCGATCGCTGTTAAATAGTAGTAATAAGTCGTTCCCGATTCGACATTCGTATCCTGAAAAGTATTTGTGGTTAAAAGCTCCGGCGTGAGCAAAGTCCATTCAGTTTTGTCCGCATTAGGATCGGCAGATCGGTAAATCCTGTAACCGGCAATATCATTTTCCGGGTTTGTGGCAAAGAAAATTGAAATGCTGTTCAAAGTCGCGGCAAGAGTGATCGCCGAAGGTGGACTCGGCGCAAAAGTGTCCTTCGGTACGAGATCGACTATATTAGACTCGGTGCTTTCAACCGCCTCACCTTCAGTGCCAACAGAGACAGCCCTAACAAAATAAAAATATTTTGTGTCGAAATTAAAAAACCTGTCTTCGTATTCAGTATCGGCAACAGGAGTCGTGTTCAAAAGCTTCGCGGCCACTTTTTCGGAGGCGGAACGGTAAACGTTGTAGCCGGTTATATTCGGCGGCGTCGAACCGTCAGCGTTCGATACCGGCGCGTCCCATTGAAGCAGTATCGCTTCCTGCGTCAACTCTGTGGAAAGGGAAGTCGGCTTTGCCGCGACTCCAGCTGCCGGTTGGATTAAGAAATAGTTTGAAAAGGAAGCTTTTTGACCGGAGGCATTTACAAAACGAATCGCATACCTGAGACGTGCAGGCTGGCCCGCAAACTCGAGAGTATCGGTATAAGAAAGTGTTTTTAATGCAAAATCAGAATCCGAAACCGGAACCGTCGCAATAAGGACGCTCCGGGAGGCGAACTCTTCTTCCGAAAGCGTAGGCGGCGAGTTCAAAGGCTCTGCGAGACGATAAATATCAACCCGGGTGATATTCTGAACGTTTCGGCTGCCAGCGTTTCTTGCGGGCATTTTCCAAGAAAGAATAACTTGGTTCCCACGTTGAAAACCGGTCGTCTCGACGCGCTGTAAAATTCTTTCCTGTGGCGGAAGCGGCGGTTTTCGTTTCCCGCAGCTTAAGCTTGTAAGCAAAGCAAGCGCTAAAAACACAAAAGGCGCTTTAATTTTTAGCTGCTTAAAGTTTTTGTATAAATCTAATTCGGTAGATCTAATTACCTTTAACATTTGTTTAATTACAAAATGTACTGCCGCAGATTTTGATCCTGAATCAGATTGCCGAGCCTGTCCTCGACATAGTCAGCGTCTATCAGCTGATGCTTTTGTGCCATCTCGTTTCCCAGAAAACTGATTTCCTCGAGGAGTTTTTCCAGCAGCGTGTGGAGCCTTCTGGCCCCGATGTTTTCAGTAGTTCTATTTATCTCCGCTGTCATTTCAGCAAGCCTTGCAATCGCATCTTCCGTAAATTCCAGATTGATGTCCTCAGTTTTAAGCAATGCTTGATACTGCTTAATCAAAGAGTTCTTGGGCTGTGTCAGAATGCGCTTAAGGTCGTCAATTGTTAACGACTCAAGCTCAACCCGGATAGGAAATCTTCCCTGCAGTTCCGGAATAAGATCGGATGGTTTCGATACGTGAAATGCTCCGGCTGCGACGAACAGTATGTGCTCCGTATTCACCATGCCGTATTTTGTGTTAACGCTCGTGCCTTCGACAATTGGCAGCAAGTCCCGCTGCACGCCTTCTCGTGATACGTCAGGATTCCCGCCTGATTCGCGCCCGGCGATCTTATCGATCTCATCCAGAAAAATGATCCCTGAATTCTCCGTCTTTTTGATCGCAGTCCGTATGATCTGCTCCATATCTACCAGATTTTCCTGCTCATCCCGCAAAAGATAACTTCGTGCATCTAGAACTTTCATTTTTCGCCTGACAGTTTTAGCCGGAAAAAGATTGCCGAACATGTCCTTCAGATTGACGCCCATTTCTTCCATTCCCTGCCCGCCGACGAAATCGATCGTTGCGTTAGAACGGTCTTGGGTGTCTATCTCCACAAGGCGGTTATCAAGCTCACCGCCGCGCAACTGCTCCCGAAGTTTTTCGCGCGTTCGATTTTGGGGTTGGTCTATTGAGGAGGAACCGTCCGATGTCTGCGTCTGATAATGTAAACTGGCCGGCGGTAACAATAAATCAAGAAGTTTTTCTTCGGTATTCTCCCGCGCTGTCGCCAAAACTTCATCGTACGAAGCCTGCTTTGACATTTCAACTGCGATTTCGGTCAATTCCCGGATCATGCTTTCCACATCGCGGCCGACGTATCCGACTTCTGTAAATTTGGAAGCCTCGATCTTAATGAACGGCGAATCAGCAATGCGGGCCAGCCGACGCGCGATTTCGGTCTTCCCTACTCCAGTCGAACCGATCATTAAAATATTTTTTGGAAGCACGTCCTGCGCTATTTCTTCGGGAAGCTTTTGCCTGCGTATCCGATTGCGAAGTGCAACAGCGACAGCCTTTTTGGCGCTGTTCTGACCGACGACATATTTGTCCAACTCCTCCACAATCTGACGCGGCGTTAGATCGTCAAGATTTCGTTTTTCCATTACTTGTTTTACTTCTCCGCCTAAATATATCGCCATTTTTGTATAAATAATCCAAGCTGCTTGTCGCGTAGCGACAAGTTGAATTTAGCCGTGGGTTTCAACCCACGGCTAAATTCATGCCACCGCTGACGCGGTTCTATTCGTATAAGCTGAGGCAATTGCTAAAAATCTTAAGTCAATAAAGCCTAGCAGCCTGACCAATCAAAGTTCCTCAACCACAATATCCGAATTCGTATAAATACAAATATCGCCCGCTATCCGCAGTGCTTCAGTTGCAATTTCCATTGCCGAAAGCTCCGTGTGCTTCATCAAAGCCCGGGCTGCGGCAAGAGCGAACATGCTGCCCGATCCAACCGAGAGCAGGCCTTCGTCAGAGGAAATAACATCTCCTTTACCCGAGATCAGAAACGCGTCATTTTTGTCTGCAACTATCAACAGAGCCTCCAAATGCCTAAGATATTTGTCAGTTCGCCAATCCTTACTTAGTTCTATCGCGGCACGTTCAAGTTGGCCTTGGAACTCTCCGAGTTTGGTCTCGAAACGGCTTAGAAGCGAGAAGGCGTCGGCGGTCGCTCCTGCAAAACCCGCAAGTATCTCACCATTCAAAAGACGGCGGATTTTGCGTGCGTTTCCCTTTATGATTGTTTCACCGAGAGTTACCTGACCATCGCCGGCCAGTGCGACCGAGCCGTTTCTCCGGACCAGCAGCACTGTCGTAGAACGAATTTGAAGTTTATTCTCTTCAGTTTTCATAAAACTAAATGATAAGGCTTTAATTTCAAATGCTCAAATTGACAGAAGGCTTCGATTTGTTTGAACATTGAATAGTATATGGCGTATAGACCTCAAGTTGGCATTACGATGCGTCTGGAATTGGAAACGAGGCGTTTCTATCTGGGCCGGGATTACAGCGAGGCTATTGAAGCGGCAGGAGCAATACCGATACACCTTGCACTGATTCCTAAGCGCGATTATATTGAGGGTGTTTTGCGAAATCTGGATGGTGTTCTGCTTCCCGGCAGCGATAGCGATGTCGACCCATCATACTATGGCGAAGAGCCTCATCCGAAGCTGAAACGCGTTGTTCCCGAAAAAGACGAAACAGACCTTTTGGTTCTTGCCATTGCCGAAGAACTGGGTTTGCCTGTACTCGGTATTTGTTTTGGAATGCAATCGCTGAATGTTTCACGCGGCGGAAGCCTGGTTCAGGATATTGAATCGCATATAGAAAAATGCGTAAAACATGAGCAGGGCGCACCGACGGCGCGAAATTCTCATTTGGTCAAGCATGCAACGGACAGTCTTCTTGCTTCTATTGCGGTGTCCGCTGGAGTTGATAAGCTTAAAGTAAACTCTCACCATCACCAGTCTATATCGCGAGTTGGAGAGAATTTAGCGGCAACAGCTTGGGCAAACGATGGCGTTATTGAATGCATCGAAGACACACGTGAGGACCGGTATGTGTTTGGTGTTCAGTGGCACCCGGAATTGTCGTGGCAAAGTGACTGCGTTTCGAGTGAGATTTTTACTAAATTCATCGAGGGGTGCGTCAAACATGCTAATGACGCTGTGAAAAGATCAACGACGGCCGGATGAAAAAGTCCGCCTGGCGAATTATCGGAATCTTTCGGATATAATGTAAAGTGTTACATTAGGGACCATCGATTAGGGACGAATCAGTTAAACTAATTTGCAGCAATAATTTGCAAGGATTAGTTAACAACTGAATGATTGGTCTGGAATCCGACACTTAAAGTTTAGAGACAGGTAAAAAAATGAGGCGTTTTAGATGAATAATCCTTTTGTTATCGGCATAATTTCGTGGTTTTTTCCAGGCGCGGGACATTTGATACAGAAACGGCTGAAACGCGGACTTATAATCAGTGCGGGCATTTGGACAATGTTCATTATCGCAATTTTAAGCGGCGGCGCATACTATCCCGGTTTTGAATTTAAGGACGGATCGCTTCTTTACTTGCTCAACGTTTTTGCCAAAGCCGGCAACGGACTTGGTGCATTTATAAGCTATATTGTTTCATCCGATCCCGCTCCAAACGTCGCTGCCCTCGCAACATTCGAATACGGCGGCAGATTCCTCGAAACGGCAGGGCTTTTAAATTATCTCGCTGTAATGGATGCGTTGGATATTCATTTCGGGAGGAAGAAATGATCCACTTTTTATACCTGATCGGTTTTGCGTTTTTCGTTTCTGTTTGCTTTGGCGTCTATGCTACCGGCTCCGCGAAAGAGAGAATCTGGTATGGACTTAAAACTTTTTTGCAATTCGTGGGGATAAGCCTTGCAATCGCGTGGGTGCTTTATTTTATTCCTTAAATTCAGTGTAATGGTGGCTGACCGCCAATTGGTTTCTGCTGATATAGCGTTGCAATGAGAGTGTTTTTAGTTAAATCTTCCTCTTATTTCTGCTCTTTCTGTTCATGTTCTTCTTGTTCCGTGATTACTCTTTTCTTCGTTCGTGCATAATATGAGCTTATGAAGCAGAATTAAACTGGAATAAAAGGAACAAGAAGCGAACAAGACGACCAGGAAAAAAGAGCGACGCGAAATCAAATGCCTCTTTACGAAACTGAAAGCCTGGTTCTGAAAAGCTATAATCTGGCGGAAGCGGATCGTATTGTAGTATTTTTCACCCGTGAGCACGGCCTGGTGCGTGGGGTTGCGAAGGGTGCAAAAAGGTTAAAAAGCAGGTTCGGAAGCACGTTGGAGCTGTTTTCGATCGTTAATCTTTCTTATTTTCAAAAAGAAGACCGCGAGCTTGTCTCTATCCAAAGCGTCGAGCTTTCGAAATCTTATTTTGCAGAAGCGAGCGATCCGGAATTCTTAAATACTTTTTCGTATATCGCCGATCTCCTGATGGCATTTCTTCCTCCGCACGACCGCAACGAGACGCTCTATCGCATGACAAAAGCTTGTCTTGAAATCGCATCCGACAGCCCGGAACGGCTCGCATGCATCAGGTTTTATTTTGAATTGTGGCTTCTTCGTCTGGGTGGTTATCTGCCTGATTGGAGCCGGTGCAGAGAGTGTAGACTTGTGTTTGCCGGTAAAGTTAAGGCTGGCTTAAGAAGCGATTTTCAACTAGTTTGTCAGGATTGCCGAATGACGCGAAACTCCGATTTTATCTCTTCTGCACATATAGAAGTTTTCCACAGTGTGCAAAAATATTCTCCTTCCAAATTTCTCGAGCTGACTATCGGCATTGAAGATACTGTTTCGGAGGTATCAGGCGTCGTTCGACGCATAATTTCGCAGGTAATAGGCCGTGATCTTATAGCCGAAAAATCTATTGCCGTGAATTACCAGCAGCACTAAATGCGATTTAGCCTGACAATATCGATCTATCTGATCAAGACAATTTTGCCTTATTTTGTTCTTTCCTGGCTGCTTCTCAGCGTGATTCTATTTGTCCAGCAGGCGAGCCGCTTTTCCGATATCTTTTTCAGTGTAAACATTCCGGCCAGCCTGGTCTGGCAGCTTTCGCTCGCGCTCATCCCGAATGTCATTGCCTTTACCTGTCCTATGGCAGTGCTGGTAGGCGTAATAATCGGGCTCACGAAAATGCAGGGCGACAGCGAGTTGATAGCGATAAGAGCGGCCGGCGTCGGGAATTTTCAGATTTCAATCCCGATACTGGTTCTCGGAATTCTGCTTTCTTTTTTCGCTTTTTTTATAAATTTAAAGGGTGTTCCGTTCGCGGCAGCCATCGTACGCCAGGTCGCTCTGCAAACGGCGATATATAAACTCGAATCGCCGATCGAGCCCGGCGTATTCAATACTGAGGTCGCCGGTTTCACAATATATGTCAAAGACGGCGATATTGCGGAAGGCACCTGGAAGAACATTTTCATTTTTAATGAAGACGAAAAAACCCGCACCGTGCGTCTGATAACGTCAACGAACGGGCGGATCGATTATGCCGATCAATTAACGGAGCTTGTACTTGAAAACGCTGTTTCCTCGACTTTTACAACAGACTCATCGGGAGAAAAATTTGTATCTGAAAGCATTGGCGAAGTCAGGTATGCTGTTAAGACAAGACGCGGCGAATTGATCGAAAAATTAAGCAGCACCGAGATAACGCCCGATGAGCTCGGTCTTTCGCAACTCGCAGAGTACGCAAAAAGCAAGGACGGGAGGGAACGGACCGAAGCTCAAATTTTATGGCAGCGCCGAATAATTCTTTCAATAACGCCGTTGATTTTTTGCCTGCTCGGTACGGCGCTGATCTTGCGTTTCAGCCGAAAGGGAAGAGGCTTTGGCATTTTTGCGGCCTTACTAATCCTGATAAGTTATTATTTACTCGCATTTTTAGGGGAACAGCTCGCCCGCACGGAAAGATTCAGCGTCTTTGCAGGAAGCCTGATTCCGATCGCATTCAGCCTTCTTGCAGTTTTCTGGTTCAACCTTTCGGGCAAACTCGGGTCTCTGACCGTTTGGGTGAAGAAACTCACCAATCTATTTCCCAAAAAGATCTTCAAATCCTCTAAATCTAAAACCGGTAAATTTTTAGACCTGTCGACAGGCCTTCGGGATTTTGACATAGTGATCAATCTTCTGAAATATTACCTGCTGACGCTCAGCTTTCTCTCGTCCGTGTTTATAATTTTTACGGCGTTTGAGCTGTGGAAATTTGCCGGGACAATTGATAATGGCATTGTTCTCCTACTGCAATATCTTTTCTATCTTCTCCCGTTTATTTATATTCAACTCGCTCCGTCGGCAGCGATGGTCTGCACTTTGGCGACGTATGTAATAAAATCGCGGCAGAATGAGATCGTTACATGGACATCGGCAGGGCAGAGCGTTTATCGCCTGCTTCTGCCGTGTTTATTGTTTATGCTCCTTCTCGGTTTTTTAAATTGGCAGATTCAGGAGCGTATATTGCCGCAGTCAAACCAGCTTCAGGACCGATACCGGAATCAAATCCGAAGCCGGGGCGCCCAAGCTGTTGACAAAGGGAAATTTTGGGTGGCAAACGATAAGCGCATTTTTTCTTTTGAGTTGGGAAAAAACGCGTCTGATAACGAAAATAGGGTTACAAATCTGAATATATATGAGTTTGCCGACGATAAGACCCGATTGCAAACCCTGTACCGCATTCCGGCAGCTGTTTGGGAAAAAGACAGGATTAATTTTATCGGAAACTATGAAAGAATAGATCTGTCGGAAGGAATGATTAGAGCTGAAAGTATGTCGGGCGGTTCGCTTGCAGAAGTTTCAAATCCTTTTCTCGAAGTTCGAAAAAAACCGAGTCATTTAAACATTCGCGAGACACGGCAGCAGGCCGCCAGCAGTGAATCCGAAATTGAAAAGAGAAGTTTTGAAGTAGCTCTGGAGAAAAAATATACAACGCTCTTCCTGCCGTTTGTTATAGCTCTTTTTACGGCTCCTTTTGCGTTATCGCTCAACAGAAAAGGTAAGATTGTGACGATCGCTTACGCCGTCGGGTTGTGGTTGCTGTTTATGGGCGTAACGAGCATTTTCGATCAATTCGGGCTAAACGGCCTTCTCTCACCGGCCTTCGCCGTCTGGAGTCCGTTGATGCTTTTTTCAATGTTCGGAATTTACCTGCTTGCAAAGGTAAAGACTTAAAGTCCGGCAAACTTTAGTTTGTCGATTTAGGGTTTGACGCAAACGTTTTCATAAACTGCTTCGCCGACCGAGCCGCGTTTTATCGTGTCTTTTTTCGATGTCGGGAATAGTGTCGAAGGCCCGCTTTTCAAGATCGTCTCCGAGGAATAATAAACCGTCAGCTTTTCAAACTTGAGCAGCCTTTTTTCACAATCCACAGTTGTATACTGCAAAACAAATGCTGTATTTGATGGCAGGTCGAAACGTTTATTAAAAGAGGCCGGGCTAGCCGGAATGATCTTTATCCAAAGCTCGTACTGTCCGGCCCGATTCAGCCGGATATCGCGCGAAAACAGTGAAAACCCTTTAGAGCCAACGGTTGGAGGCGCAAGTTGAGACCAGTTGTTTGTACTAAACGAATCAGTCCTGGATTCGTCCTGCCCAAAAACCGGCGCAAATAACAGCACGATAAAAAAGGGAAGTAGTTTTCTCATAGCATCAATATCCGTCAATTTCGCAGATTTTGCAACAGCAATGATCGCAGGCACATCCTGCCGTTGTCAGCCGGAAGTACGAAGAACATTCCCTATACCGGCAATAACGAAAAAGATGAAACAAAGCCTCGGCATTTTATTTCATCCTTTATGTAAATCAGTAAATTGTTCGAGTTTCCAAGAAATTTACCTATTATTTTCAAGTTTTTGCCGCGACGCATTGGCCTTCGCCTTTGCACCTTCCAGGGCTAGCTGTTTAGCCTGCGGCAGAAGCTCAATTGCTTTCATCAATTGTATGTCGTATTCGTTAAAAACCTGAAAGGACGTCGTAGAGCCATAAGCGGCCGTAACTAGTTCAGTACGCAGCGAACGCTCAACGAATTCACGTTCCCTTTCGATCTGCGCAGGGGTGTATTTGTATTTATCCACGGCGAATTTCTTGAACGATTGATAAAGCTCATCGGTTACCGGGTAATCCTTAACATTAATATCATGTTCGAACATAATGGGCCGGTCGGCGCGATAATTCTCAAAAGCTTTAACTTTGCCGAATGCTACATCGAGTGCATATGCGAAGATCGGATTATTCAGTTTTTGCTGATAGCGGGCTTTTTCGTTGGTTATCGTCTGTGCCTTCACGACTACGTCCGGGTTAATGCCGCCGCCGCTATAAACAGTGCGTCCCGAATCGGTTTTTGCTTTCGGCCCTTTAGGCATTACTGGAGTTTCGTCCCCGGCATCGATTCCGCCAGTGTAGTAATTGTAAAGATTTCCGTCAGAATAATCCCGTTGGATCAGCCTGCCCGAAGGCGTTTCATATTTGGCGATCGTCAAAAGAAGCATCGATCCGTATTCAAGCGGAAACGGGTTTTGTACCAGGCCTTTGCCAAAAGTTGTTTCGCCGACGATCAGAGCCCGGTCATGATCCTGAAGTGCGCCCGCAAGAATCTCGGAAGCCGAAGCAGAGTTTCGATTTACCAATACGACAACCGGCATTGTCTCGGGATTTGAGTTTTCCGCCCGATACGGTTCGGTCGTTCCGTCAAGACGGCCTTTTTGGGTAAAAACAGTTTGTCCTGTTCCGAGAAAAGCATTTGCAACGCGATATGCCTGCCCGACGAGGCCGCCGCCGTTATTCTTGAGATCGAGCACAAGCTGTTTCATTCCGTTTGCCTTCAGCGTTTTCATCGCTTCGACAAATTCCGCGTATGTCGTTTGGTTAAAGCCGCCGGTCATCGCTATATAACCCACGCCCGGCCGGATCATATATGATTCGGCTATAGAAGGCTGCGAAACCGCATCCCGGATAATTTCAACGCTCTCGCGTTTTCCGGTGCCGTACTTTTCGACAACGAGTTTAGCCGGTGTGCCGCGAGGCCCGCGAAGAAGGTTTCGTACATCAGAGAAAGGCTTGCCTAAAACCGAGGCACCATTTATTTCCACGATCTTGTCACCGTAGCGCAAACCCGCGCGATGGGCCGGCGCATTTTCGAAAGTTGCCCGTATATATGTTGCAATGACTTTGCCCTTTTCATCGCTGAGATCGCCGATAGTGGCGCCGATGCCGTAATATCTGGAGCTTTGGTCGGTGCGAAATTGTTCAAACTCCTTTGCATCAAAGTAGTTCGAGTGCGGATCCAACGTGTGCAGCATTCCGTCGATCGAAGATTTGAAGACCTCGTTGTAGTCGATCTTTTTGCCGGCAACGTGATTGCTTTCGATCATCGACAAAGCTTCGGCCAAGTCCTGTTCGATTTTTTCGACGGTGATTGTTTTCGTCGTTTTGGACGCCGCAGCCGCCGTTTTTGGAAGAATTTTGGATACGCTTTGACTCTGGGAAAAGCTGGAGGTTATAAAAAAGATTGATAAAATAAGGCTGTAAAGAAGAGTGGAACTTTTTTTCACTACGTAAGATCTCCTTGATAAAAATGCGGACAGCGTTAATTTGCTCGAAAAATGATAACATCCATTGGAGTAAAAAGCGACGAATTTAGTTGCATACCAATCAGAATAAGGTAATACATCCGGGAATGAAATATGTTGAATTTAATGAAACGAACATTAACGGTTAATTTGTTTTTTATTTCATCTCGGCAATTATATACGGACAATCTGGAAATGCAGTTTCAGGCAGCGATCAGATTTCTGAGGAGTTCAACTGTCCACTAGGTCGCAGGCAAAGTACACAGACCTTGCTCGAAGGAAAGATCTTGAAGGTACGGTTTTTCTTAAGATTACGTACTTAAACAACGGGGAAATTGGTGAAATTATCGATTTAACCAAAAAGAAGCGAGCTAAAATGATAAAGTATGGTTTAGCCCAGAAGCCATAGAAGCGGCAAAGAAAATTAAATTTACTCCTGCAAAGAAGAGTGCTAATCCCGTTACAGTTATCAAAACAGTAGCTTATATTTTTACGATTTATTAAATGAGTCGTTTATTAGAAGTATCAAATCTCCAAACACATTTCCCGACGCGGGCCGGTTTGGTCAAAGCTGTCAACGATGTAAGTTTTCAAATTGATGAGGGCGAACTTCTCGGTCTTGTCGGCGAATCCGGCTGCGGCAAATCGATTACCGCGCTTTCCGTTATGAGACTTATCTCGGAGCCGGGAAAGATCGCCGCAGGTTCGATAAAATTCAAAGGCGAGGA
>JACDAY010000311.1 GCA_013695195.1 Blastocatellia bacterium
TGGCTGTTGTTCCAGGCTTCGTTAATATAAATAGCGTAATCGCCAAACTTACACCACCAGATTCGGCCCTGCGCGTAAAGCAAAAAGACCATTAGAACCGTAACGGCGACGGTCAAAATCAACGGCAATAAACTTTGTTTTGAAGGAGCTATATTATAGGAAGATTCCATCGTAATCGAAAAGATGTAACGCCGTCGTCCGGCGGTTGGCGTTACAATTTCATTCAGTCGTGACGGAATCGTCGCCGTGGAGCGCGGCATTTAATGTATGCCAACTCAGGGATGCGCATTTTACACGCGCCGGAAATTCCCGCACACCGGCAAAGATCTTCAATTTGCCGAGCGAATTTTCTTCCGTTTCTTCGTCAAGCGTTCCCAAAACCATCCGGTGAAATTCATCGAAAAGCGTCTCCGCTTCGTCCTTCGATTTCCCTTTAACCACTTGCGTCATCATGCTCGCCGACGCCTTTGAAATCGCACAGCCCGAGCCTTTGAATGACACGTCCTTCACTTTGTCGTCTTCCAAATCGACATAAACCCGGAGCGCATCGCCGCACAAAGGATTATTACCGTCCGCCCATTTATCGGCATCGGCGATCTCGCGAAAATTTCGAGGATTTTTGTTGTGGTCTAAAATAACCTCTTGATATAAATCGTTTAGTTCTGACATGTATCACTACCTTTTCTGCCCCAATCATTGGTAATAAGAAATCTCTCTTTGTACGATTTGGAATGGCTCAAAAATCACTTTTCCAAACTTTGACACTTTATGTAATTCCCTCTTTTCAATCCAATTCCCAGCTGGATCAAATTTATATTCGTATTTGAAATGATAGCTTTTTGCTGGATCGCCGTCTGCATTCGTATGCGGCATCGTGACAAATTGCTTGTATTCAATTTGGACCTTCGGTGTTTTCTTGTAGACTCTTTCTAAACGCAGATACTCCATCCCTTTACGGAAATAAATTTCCGTTTCGACGATTTGATCGCGCGTGTCAGACCTAATAGTTTTCTTATCTAGAATCAGTGTTTTTTTCTTTTCGTCGAAGCTCCATCTCTCTGTCACATTTTCGGAATTATTCATGAAACTTTGTTCTTTCCAACCCGATCCATACTCCAAGTTTTCATACGCTGTTTCGTTACCTTTCACCGTCGTTCTCTCGATGATTGAGCCGTCATCGTTATAGACGGTACTTATTTTTTTACCGTCGGACGCGTTATTCACTATCTCCTTCCATTTGATCTTGCCGTCCCCATCGAATTCGGTTGTTCCTACTAACGAATACTTGGTTGCCGATTTTTCTTTTTGCATTTCCGATTCGTCGTTAGACAGCGAATCGCCAAATTTTCTCTCCTTGAATATGATCTTATTCTCGTAGTCGTATTTGAAACTGAGTATTGAAATTCGTATGTCTGCTGAATCAGAAAAATAGTGGTTGTCTAATTCGCGGAAGGCTTTGTCTGTAAGCGTTTCAATCCCGCGGTAAACACGAAGTATCGAAGACGTGTAATACCCGTCCGAGTCATAATTATCGCTCAAAGTCTTGAAAGGCTTGCCAATTTCCCACATCTCAAATTTGAGTTCCGGAACGTAGGACAAATCTTTTGTGGATCTGACCTTTCCGAGCAAATCGTTTTCGAGGACGTCTGGGATTTTAGGTGATAACCTACTTTCTTTCTTGGCAGGGACTTGCGTTTGCGGCTGGGGAAGGGCAACACAAAACGAAAACAAATAGATTGCAAGAAAAAAGGCTGATTCTATAGTCCTGTAGTACTTTGATTTTCTCATAGTCTTGTAACCAATCTATTGGTTGAGGAAACGTGAAGAAAGCATACCGACCCGATACATGATTCTTCTCGGTCTATCAAATGAATACCTCGATCACCTTCTGCACCGCATTCCTGAGAACGCAGGCGGATGCTCCTGCGTCCCCGGCGAAGCGTTCGCGGCTAGGCAAATACCTCAATTACTTTCTGCACCGCATCCGCCAATTTATCGACCTCTTCCTGCGTATTATAAAACGCAAATGAAGCGCGGGCGGTCGCCGGAACATCGAAGAACTGCATTACCGGCTGCGCGCAATGATGTCCGGCACGGATCGCTATTCCGGATTGGTCGAGTATGGTTCCGATACGGATTTTTGTTATGGTCTAAGATAACCTCTTGGTATAAATCGTTTAGTTCTGACATTTTGACTAGCCTAACCTTTGCCGTTCGATTTCTTTGCCTTCCGTCCGCGCCGCAGCCCAAGTCATTGGAAAAAAGTGGATATCACCGCTTGTCTCAGCCAGATATATTCTGCTCAATGCTGTTCGAATAATTTTCTTTTGCAATTCGACATGAAACGGAACGCCAAAGTGATGTCCCATCATAAAAGGCAAAAACATTGCTCGAGGCGGCTTGATATGCTGTGTTACGTCAAGCGATACGGATAGCGAAACCGTCGGGATACCTCTATTTTCAATAGCGCGCTGCACGAGCGCGATGCTTTGATGGCAGATCGGTCAGGCTGGAGCCAAAAGGACAATATCCGGCTTTTCGGCCAACACCGCATCGGATAAATCTTTGGCCAATATTCGCTCCAATCGTTCCGCATCCATATTATAACCGATAAACGAAAAGAAATTTGGCGTTAGGCCACCGATAAAGTTTTCTGCGGCTAATTCCTGCAATCTTTCTATCGGAAAAATGACGTTCAGATCGCGGTTCGCACCGGCAGTCGGATATTTTAATTGATGAATTTCCAAATCTTCCGGCTTTGAATCCGAAGGTACGCATCGAAAACTGTAATCACCGACCGGATGAACGGTATCGAACGGTACAGTATCCTTCAGCTGGACGCCCGACGTGCTGACAAATGTCAGACGTGATTTATTTAATGGTTTACCAGGCTTTGCAAGGGGGACAAAATCGGTTTTCGTGATCATCGAACCCGGATAGCGTTCGTTTGCCGTCTGCCATAATCCCGGACGCAGCTGTGTTAAATCTTCAGAGGTTGCCGTCATGAATCCATTCTCCCGAGCGCTGAATAAAATAAAAGTGAAGATGAAAGTAAAGATGAGCGAGCGTTGCCGCGTCCTTCTCGGCAATGGTATTTAGGATAAATTTGCGGTCGGTATCCGGCAAATCCAATAACGGTATAAGTGCTTCGACCCAAGCCTTGTCGATCTCCTTTCGGCCCTGCTCCTCGTTGCCGTCACCCAAATGAAGCCGTACGTAACGGATTAATATCTCGGAATTGCCCGCATCGACCGCTTCTTTCAAATATGCAAGTGACATCTATAGACTCTTGGAGAAAAATTGTTCGAGCAGGTCTTCTACG
>JACDAY010000323.1 GCA_013695195.1 Blastocatellia bacterium
GGAAGCCGACGTTCGCCAGGTCGGGAATATTTTGCCAGTCGAATTGGCAGTTACCGCCGGAAGCCTGTGCGCCGCATTCGATAATATGGCCGGCGATGGTTCCGGCTGAAATGCGGTTCCAATCATCGAATGCCCAGCCGAATTCATGCATAAGCGGCGCGAGCGTCAGGCCGGTATCAGTCAATCTGCCGCCGACAACTATCTGCGCGCCTTTATCGAGAGCTTCGACTAGCGGCTGTGCGCCGAGATAGACATTTGCGGATTGGACTTTGTCGCGAACGGCGGAAAGCGGCTCTCCTGTTTCCATGTTAGTTATATTGACGCCTTTTTCGGCAAATTCGTCCAGCCTCCCTAATATATCATCGCCCGTAACGACGCCTATTTTTACCTTCCCGCCCAGACCTAGTTCAACTGCCGCATTTTTTATCGCTTCAGCACAACCGCTGACATTAACACCGCCTGCGTTGGACAAAACTTTGATGTTCTTTTCGACACAATCAGGCAAAATCTCACGCATCAGCGAAACGAAATCCTTAGCATATCCGGCGTTCGGGTCGCGTTGACGCTGTTTTTGCACGATGCTCATTGTTACTTCGGCCAAATAATCCAGCATCAGATAATCTATCGGCCCGCCGCGAACCTGATCGACCGGAGCGGTCAATAAATCACCCCAAAAACCTTGCCCGCTAGCGACTCTAACTTTATTTTTCATAGCGGTTTAATTAGAAAACAAAAAAATGAGACGGTCAACATTCGAATTTAACAATCGAATGTTGACCGTCCGTTCGCGGGAGAAAATATTTGTAACAACGATTACGGCCTTTCCGGTTCACTGCCCACAATTACACCCTTGGTCGCCGATGCTCCCTTCTTGGCTGCATACCACGTTCTCTTCGAAACCCATTTGGTTCCGTCCCAGGTGGTAACCATAAACCATTTGCCGCCTTCATACGTTTGCCCGGCAATGTTTTCGGTTACGTTAACCGTGTGATTGCCGATCTTCTTAGTGGTAGATGCCGCCGCTTTGCCAACGTCCACAGTTTTATCGGCCGCTGTCTCCAGAGCATCCGTAACGACGACCGTCGTCTTCCTGGTTGCGTCAATCGTAACGTCTTTTGTTTTGGATGCCGCATCCTTAATCGCATCAACGACTTGAGCGCTTGTTGATTCGTACGAAAGCAATACGGCTGCAAAAAGAATAACCAAACTCACTAAACTTCGTAATTTCATAATTTAACCTCGCTTGTATGGAAATAATAAAAGCCTAATACTTTTAAATTAAAAATTGTGCATTTTCCGTGCCAAAAAAGACGTTCAAACGAACGCCTTTCACGGTAGAATACGTAAGCAACTATCGCCGGCTAATTGAATTGCTCATTCAGCCGGTTGGTTATACTGTGACCAAATCGTACTAAGATCAATTTAATTTAAAACGTTCTTGGTTTTTCGAAAGGCCGATTTCGCGCCGCGTTTCGTTTTATGAGCGGTCCATCGCGTGCCTTGCTCGGCTTTTCTGGCGCTGTACTTTGTAGCTACCCAGACTTTTCTTGAAACGTATTTCGTGCCGTCCCAGGTACGCCTTACGACATACCTGCCGCCGCGATACGTCCGGCTTGCGACTCCCCGTCTATTGCGTCTGGCGGTTACGGTTTGAGCCGCCGCAGAAAACGATTTGTCCGATGATGAAACCACGCCGCTAATGAAAACGGCTGAAAGAACCATTCCGAGCGAGAAAAATAATGTCGCTAATTTTTTCATATCAATCTCCTAAATTCCAATTTTACTTATCTTTTGAATGCAGCGTTGTAATACACTTATTTGATTTTATAGCGAATGTCGTGCCGCTAGAGATTTTCACGCCGAACGTTTTCATTTATAAACTTTACGATATCCTCGGTGGAAGTTCCGGGCAGAAAGATCTCAGAAACGCCGTTTGCCTTGAGATCCGCTATATCTTCGTTAGGCACGATTCCGCCCACGAGTACTAAAGTGTCGTCCATCCCGTTTTGACGCATAAGATCGATGATTCGCGGGCAGAGTGTTTTATGAGCACCGCTCAATATCGATATGCCGACCGCGTCAACGTCCTCCTGTAATGCGGCGGTCGCGATCATTTCCGGTGTTTGCCGAAGACCGGTGTAGATAACTTCCATTCCCGCGTCGCGCAAAGCTCTGGCGATCACTTTGGCTCCGCGGTCGTGGCCGTCAAGCCCGGGCTTCGCCACCAAAACTCTGATTTTCCTGTCAACCATAGATACCGAAGTATATTAGCGAACAAACCTCGCAAGCAAACCGCTGCGTTTGATAAATGGCTTAAGCTGGTTCCAAGTGAAAAAATACCTTCCTTCCGGCTGGAGAGCTTTAACTACATAAGGGAAGTCGTAATCGTAAATAAACGTTATGCCCTCATTTGAAATAGCAAACTCCTGGAGATCAGACAACCTAAAATCAATCTTGAGGAATAGCTGCTCAGGATCGATGTCGCGGTCTTCCGGATGATTCCTGATTTCGGCTATGGTCCGCATTGTTTCCATTTTTTGAGCATTCAATACCAAGGCTGTAAGCTTATTTATACTGACGAACACATCCGACGGCTTGATGCGATTGCCGGTCTTCAAATCTACAACCAAGGCTTTCTCCGTGCCGAATGGGTACGCTCCCGCTCCGTGAATCGAAATCGAAATACTCAATAGTCCGGTTTTATTATATCCTACCTCGTAAGCGGCATCTTCCAGCCACTGAACATCATTGATTTCCTCATTTATATTCAGACCCAAAACCCGTTCATAGCTGATTGTATTTTCTATTTTTCTCGATAATGCAGTGGAAAAAGCTTTTACTTTCGGGAATGTAACCGTGAACGTCTTCTTAAAATCAGTTATGGGCGCGGGACGCTTATAAGTGATTTTCTTGGGTATGATTTTTATGCTCTGGGATAGGGTCGCGGGAACAAATAACAACGGGCAAAGAAATAAGTAAAGTAATTTCATAAAAAGCAGTCATTTCGTGGTCGGTTGCAGAACTTTCGGCTCATTGAAATTCATGTTAGGCGAGCTGAACATACATCTTAATTTTCCGCCAAGCGATTTCCGCTTTTTCAACGCCTCAAACATTTCAAACCAGGCGTGAGTGTTGATCCACAGCGGATTAAAACTGTTTACGGGTTTGATAATTCCGTATCGCGGCTCTTCAGTTTCCGGGACAAACGTTCCAAATAAGCGATCCCAGATTATCAAGGCACCGGCGTAGTTTTTGTCCAGATACTTATCGTTCACGCCGTGATGAACGCGGTGGTGCGAGGG
>JACDAY010000300.1 GCA_013695195.1 Blastocatellia bacterium
GGCTTGTAACCTCGCGGGCATCGAAATCGAGTACATTCAAAATCCCTTTAGTCAAAAGCGTTTTCCCGGCTCCAAGGCCGCCGGAAAGAAGTATTACTTCTCCACCGGACAGAGATTTGCCGATCCTTTTGCCAAGCTTGAACGTTTCCTCGGGCGTGATGCATGTGTTTTCACCACTCTGTTTTGACATTGGAATAGTCAGGACGAACTTTCAACTATGCACTATCAACTATAAACTGCTATTAAAAAACAGCCTTAAGCAATACTATCTTTGTATATTTTCAAAGGCGTCAGCCAGACATTCACTTACATCTGAAGCAGTCATCACCCTTTTCCCGAATTTTTCTTCCGCGATGTCGCCCGACGTTCCAGAAAAATAAACGGCAGCGACTACCGTTTCGAAAATGTCGATGTGCATTTTAACGGCTTGTGCAATAAATCCGGTGATAATGCCTGTAAGCGTGTCGCCATTCCCTGCTTTCCCAAGGCCGGAATTACCAGTCGGGTTTATGACCACCCTTCCGTCAAGCCCTGCGATCAGCACTCTTTCGCCTTTCAAAACTAAAATAACCCTGTGCTTTTTTGCAAATTCGCGCACGGTATTTATACGATCTTCTATCGGACCCTTGTTTTGCCCACATAACCGTAAAAATTCGCCCTCATGCGGCGTCAGGATTAATGGCAGCTCGTCCGAGCCTTGCAGATCGAATGGTGAGAGCAAATTCAGGGCGTCGGCGTCGATCACAATCGGCGTTCGGCGACTTTCAATTATTTTGAGAACAAGATTTTTTATACTTTCGTCATTCGATGACAGCCCGCAGCCTATCGCCACCGCATCGACATTTTCCCAAAAATTTACGATTTCCGAAAAAGCATCCTCCGAAAGCGAGCCGTTGTCGGTCGAGGCCAGGCCGCTAACTATTACCTCGGGCAAAACCCTAGAACTGATGGAAAGTTGCGAAGTCTCCGGTGCCGCAATCGTAACTAACCCCACTCCAGAGCGAATTGCCGCGCCGCCGCACAAAACTGCTGCACCGGCGTAATTTTTCGATCCCGCTATCAAAAGTGCATGGCCGCGCTTATTTTTATAAGAGTCCGATGTAAATTCCGTTTTCGCCAGCCATTCACAGGCATCCTGTTTTTCAGCGACAAATACCTGAGACGTCGTTTCGTTGATCAGCTCGCAAGGCGACCCAATATTTTCCACGTGCAGCTCGCCGTTAAAATTCGATGCGGGCGGAAAAACGTTTGCCAGCTTCGGCGCGGTAAAGGTCACGGTCACATGCGCGCTCGGGTTCATTCCGATACGTTCATTATTATCCGCGTCCAGTCCCGATGGAACATCGAGCGAGACCACGAGCGTGCCCGACCCGGCGTCTTCGGCATGGTATGCGGCAATATAGGCCGCAACCTGTTCGTAAACTCCGTCCAAAGGCCTCTTCAATCCCGTTCCAAAAAGCGCGTCCACCAATACGTCCGGATCATCGCAATGAAAATTCAAGCTGTCGTATTCGAGCCATTCTTCAAGACTGGTGATCTCTTCAAACGCTAGATCGGTTTGATTGAGCTCAAAACCTTCCTGATCTGTAATTTTTTGCAGTATTCCGAAATTTGCCCGGGCCTGATCCTTGGTGTCCTCGACCAATCCAAAAAGACAAACTTCGACATCCGCGCCCTGCTGCCATAAAACTCTGGCCAAAGCCGCGCCGTCTCCGCCGTTATTTCCTTTACCGCAAAACACCAGAATCGACTTTCCGTCGACCGACCCACCTAACTTTTCGCAAATCACACGAGCCGCGGCATGGGCGGCATTCTCCATCAGCAGTAATTGAGGTATTCCGTACTTTTCCGTCGTCAGGCGGTCGACATCGTGCATTTCCGCTGCCGTCAAAACTTTTTGCATATACCATTAAATTGCCACGAATGAGTCTTGACTTCAAATTCCTAGTTTGCTATTCCTAAAAAACCGGTTAAACAAGAACAGTCTCTGGATAAAATGAAGAAAACCCCGTTCTTTTGAAACGTGGTTCATATTATAGCTTTGTAGACTATTAACTCTCGTCGGCAGGATTAATGGCAGGCTAAAAAAATGTCTGCCACTGTGTTTGATCACTGTTTATTTCCGTTCACTTAATAAAAAGGTTTATTCGCTCTAGCTTTCCATAAAGTACGAGAAAATGTATGATTGGAAACAGTCCAATTGACTTTCTGTAAGTATAATTTACTCAAAATTGGTTTTCCCTGTGGGTATGGCGGCTGTATTAACGATAGCGCCTCTAGGTTCTTGTCATTTCCAAACCGGGATTACACAGTTAAATCTATTTATTGTTTGTAAGGAAAAAAATGAAAAATATATTGACGAGACTTAATTTGCCGGGCTTTTTGCTTTTGGCTATCACTTTGGGATTTGTTCCGATTGCCGCGTCAGCTCAAGAAGCAGCCAGCGGGCACGGAACGCTGCTTGTTACAAATGAAGATGGCAAAACTGTTAGACGCCAGTTTTCATTTAGCGCACGGCGCTCCGCTGACGGATCCGTTAAAGGAAATGCGGTGCTTCATAACCCGGCTTTTGAAGGCGCCAATGGCAATAAATACCAGCTTCAGATCAGCATTTCATGCATGAACGTGATAGGAAATGTTGCATTTTTTGGTGGGACAACAAGACGCACCAACGACCCGAATCTCGTGGGAACAGTTTTTTTCTCCGTGGAAGATAACGGCGAACCCGGTAGGAACGCAGACCGCATCAGCGAAGTATTCTTTACCACAGGCAATCCCGATCCACAAATTTGTGAAGATTTTCCATCCGGTTTTTTCCCAACTTTCCCAATAGAATCGGGAAATATTTCAATCAGAGACTGAAAACACCGAACTTGAGATCGATTCAGTTGAGAAAATAGAAGTGTGGTGGCCATATATTTTGAATTGGTTCCCGCTTTTTTATTCTTAAATTGACGTTCACAAATCGTTTAAAAAACTGGTACTGCGGAGTATTTCTGAATGCTCCCGGCTGGATTAGAACCAGCGGCCTTTCACTTTAAGAATACGATCGCTGACTCTGTCTTTGTGAACGGATATCCTCTCGGATATATTTTGAATTTGCACTACACGCCATATGGCGGTTATAATTATGACAGATGGCATAATGTGATTACTTATCCCGAAGTAATCAGAGTAAATATGAGCGAGACAGAAAAATGACAGAACACATGCACGAAAATATGTTGCCAAAAGGGAAGGATAAATATGTGCGCGGCACTGATAAACCGACGAGACCGTCGCGGCATACTGATTATGTGTCTTTGCTGGGATTCAAGACGCGAAAACAATCAGAATTTATAACTCAGGTTCTAAGTGGCTTTCCTTTCCAAGCGATGGGAATGCTTGGCAAAAAAACAGGGCTTACGTCTGCTCAGATTCGCGCGGCAATTGGGATGAGTGAACGAACGTTGGCGCGCAGGCGCAAAGCTGCCGGCAAAAAATTTACAATTGAAGAATCGGATAGGCTGGTTAGAATATCGAGAGTTTTCGCTCTAGCCTTGGACTTGTTCGAAGGGAATGCGGAAGCGGCAAAACGTTGGATGCTCAACCCAAACCGTGCTTTTAATGAAGCACCCATGACAATGATCCGCACGGAGGTTGGCTCCCGCGAGGTGGAGAACCTCATAGGACAACTTGAACATGGTGTCTTCTCTTGATCCTTACCCTTTATCGCATCTGTAAAACCAAATTTGTTTCTTCAGCGTTCGACGGAGAAGGAGCACGCCTATATCCCGGCCGTTGGAATTCGATGGGAACATCCATGGTTTATCTGGCGGCAAGCTTGTCTCTTGCGATTTTGGAAATTCTCGTTCATTCCGATAGTTCAGTCTTACCGGCATAACTCGTATTTCGAAGCGACATGTGATAACGGCTTAGTTCTAGACGTGAGCGATATCGCGGCCCTCTCGCCTGACTGGCATACGTCGCCTCCTCCGAACGAAATACGACTCATCGGCGATAACTGGATCGACACTGCAGCAAGTTTAGTTATGTCGGTTCCAAGCGCGATAGTACCTTCCGAAAAGATTTTCCTGGTAAATGCCACGCACCCCGATTTTCCAACACTGAAAATTACAGCGCCAAATCTCTTTCCTTCGATCCACGATTATTCAAAACAGTTTTAAAAATGAAGCGCTGAACGTTTATCCTTCAAGTCTCCGCGCGGGTGATTTCATAAGCAGCGTGAATAAAAGGCGAAACCTGAACAAATCACGCTGCCTAAAGGCTTTCTCGAAAAGCTGCAACATATGAAACAACCGAAGGTATTATTTGAGATAGGTGAAATCTACATTACACCCGGTGCGATCGAAGCATTAGAAGAATCAAACCAAAATGCTGGCGAGTTTTAGCTCGACACGAAAAAGGAGACTGGGGCGAAGTAGGCAAGCTCTCAAACTCCGTCCGAAATTTCTTAAGCCCTATTATAAAACGATAAAAAGTATTTTAGGGATTGCTGTCCTAAACCTTTCGATTTTTAGCTTTCCGAAATATAAATAGGGTTTAAGTTTTTTATTGTTATTCTGGTGATGAGCAGTTAAACTATTAAAGGATTTACACGAACGTATTTTTGTTCAACCCGAAATTTGTATGCCCGAAATCGCTTTCATTAATTTGTGTCTCAAAACCTTTGCGTTTATTTTTATCGTCGCTTTAAGTTTTATCGGTGTTAAGTCTCAGAATTTGGCTTCGGCAAAGATTTTGAGCAGCAGCGGTACGGTGCAGATAACGCGGCAAACAGCGGGCGGCGCAAGTCGCGTCAAGCTGCGGGCGGGTGATGAACTCTTCACGGATGATGTGATAAAAACCGGCGTTGGCGGGCGCGTCGTCGTCGGTTTGAAAGATGGTTCGCAAGCGATTATCAGCGAAAATACGACAGTTGAAATCAAAGATACGAACAATTCTCCGCGAACAATTTTTAACGTTCTGCGCGGAAAAACACGCATTAAAATCGAGAAGCTCGGCGGCAAGCCGAATCCGTATCGCGTTACTACTCCGACGACCGTAATCGCCGTGCGCGGTACGATTTTTGACGTTTTCGTCAGTAACGACGAAACAAAAGTTTTTGTCGAGGAAGGCGAAGTCAGCGTTGCGCTACTGACTGCGCCCGATAACCAAGTGATTTTAACGCCCGGTCAGTTCACCCGCGTTAAAAAAGACCAGCCGCCGCAACCGCAGCAGCAGTTCAAACCCGGGCGAAACAACGAGCATTTCAGTCAAACTCCCGCCAACGGTCGTGGTCGCAGCGGTTTTGATAATCCATCTGAAAACAATTCGGGCAATGGAAACGGTTTTCCCGGCAGCAGCGGCAACGCGCCGGGGCGCAATCCGAACGCCTCGCCCGGAAATTCCGGCAACGCGGGCGGCGGGCGACGGGGCAAACCTTGAGCCGCAGAAAATTTGAGCTACAATTTGTTTAATGTTGAAATCGGTCAAGCGTTTTTTCGGGCGTTTGACCGAAAATGTTTATGACGATGGAAAACGCCGGAATAAAATCAAACGCGCCGCGCCTTTCCGAAAAAAGTTCGCCCAAAATTCGCGTCTTAGTTGCTGATGACGAGCGCGGGGCGCGAATGGCTCTCGAAGCGCCTTTGCGTTTGAGAGGGTTTGAAGTCGTCGCCGTCGCCAGCGGGCAGGTCGCCGTCGAAATCGGGCAAAAAGATTTTTTCGACGTTTTGCTGACCGACGTTTATATGCCCGGAATGAACGGTTTGGAAGTCGTGCGGGAATTTCGTCGGTTCAGCCCGGAAACGAAAATTATTGTGATGACCGGGCAAGGCTCGATGGAAACGGCGATGCAGGCGGTCGAGCAGGGCGCGTTTGATTTTATCGCCAAACCTTTCGACATCGAAGAAGTTTTGTCGCTCGTCCGTCGGGCAACCGAACCGCAAAACGCGCCAATCGAAGCGAAGGAAAACGAGCCGGATTTTTCCGCTTCCGGCATCATCGGACACAGCCCGCAAATCGTGCGCGTTTATAAATTGATTGCTCGCGCGGCGCGAACTAAATCAACCGTTTTAATCGAAGGCGAGACCGGAACGGGAAAAGAATTGGCGGCGCGGGCGATTCATCAAAACAGCGAACGCGCGGTAAAACCTTTTGTCGCCGTTAATTGCAGCGCGTTAACCGAAACTTTGCTCGAAAGCGAGCTTTTCGGTTACGCGAAAGGCAGCTTTACCGGCGCGGGAAGCGACCGCGCCGGATTGTTTGAGAGCGCGAACGGCGGCACGATTTTTCTTGACGAAATCGGCTCGGCGAGTTTGTCTTTGCAGGCAAGTTTGCTGCGCGTTTTGCAGGAGCAGGAAATCCGGCGCGTCGGCGCGAACGATGCCCGCAAAATTGACGCGCGCGTTATCGCGGCAAGCAATCAAAATTTAGAAGGTTTAGTAGAAAGCGGCGAGTTTCGCGCCGATTTGTTTTATCGTTTGAGCGTTTTGACCATTCCGATTCCGCCTTTGCGGACGCGCGGATGCGAAGACCTCGAACTACTTGTTAATCATCTGCTCAAAAAACACGCGGGCGCGGGCAATGCGCCGCTCAAAATTTCCGAAGAAGCGATTGAAGTTTTGTCTCGATACGAATGGACGGGAAACGTGCGCGAGCTTGAAAACGCCGTCGAATATGCGATGGCGGTTTGTTCCGGCGACGTGATTACCGTCAGCGATTTGCCGGAGCGCATCGCGGCAAACGCCGCGCCCGCCGCCAAACAATTTTCACAAAAGCCGATTTCGCTCGCCGACGACCGCCCTACGATTGAAGAACTGACGCGGCGTTATGTCAGCATCGTTCTCGCCGAAAACGCGGGCAACAAAACAAAAGCGGCGGAAATTCTCGGCGTCAATCGCCGCACGCTTTATCGTTATTTAGATGTGGCGGACGGTGAAATCAATCAGGAAACGCCCGCCGATTCCGCATAAATTTATGCGCCGAACACCGTTAAATTGGCTGAGAATTTTGCTCATCTGGCTCGTCAGTTTGACGGCGGTTTTTATCGTTTCCTCTTTTGTTCCTTCGCTCTCGAACGCTTCGATAAATATGCTGTTTCGCTTGCGCGGCGAATTGCCCGCGCCGGACGACATCGTGATTGTGGCGATTGACGATGCGAGTCTCCAAAAAATCGGCAAATATCCGTGGGCGCGAAGCGTAATTGCCGACGGCTTGGATAAAATCACGGAAGGCAAACCGAAAGCCGTCGGGATTGACGTGATTTACGCCGAAGAATCCGACGCGGAAGATGACGAAAAACTAGCTCAATCAATCAGAAAAAACGGGCGCGTCGTTTTGCCGACAC
>JACDAY010000358.1 GCA_013695195.1 Blastocatellia bacterium
TGCCGCAAAAAGAAATGGCAACGGCCCTTGCGAACGGGCGTGCCGAAGACGAGCGGTGGCACATGCGCAAGGACGGATCGCGTTTTTTTGCGTCAGGCGTGATGACCCTGCTTGAAGACGGCGGCCCACTCGGTTTTGTGAAGGTCGCTCGGGATCAAACGGTAAGAATGCAGGCGGAATCGGCGCTACACAAGCAGGAGATGTTGAAAAAGCTTGTCAAATCGCAAGAGGACGAGCGCCAACGGATCGCCCGCGATCTGCATGACCATCTCGGCCAGCAAATGACCGGCCTGCGGTTAAAGCTGAAGGCATTAAAGGACGCCTGCGGAGACAACGAACCATTTTGCGAGCAGATAGGCCAGGTTCAGGAACAGGCCCGGCAAATCGACGGAGACGTCGGCTTTCTCGCCTTCGAGCTTCGGCCGACGGCTCTCGACGATCTTGGCCTCGATTCGGCGCTCGCCAATTTTGTAAAGCAATGGTCGCGAAATTACAATATTCCGGCGGAATTTCATTCGTCGCGGATCGGAAAAAAACGCCTTCTACCGGAGATCGAAACAAATCTTTACCGTATCGCCCAAGAAGCGCTCCATAATACTTTAAAGCACGCTAAAGCCTCGGGAGTAAATGTCCTTTTCGAGCGAAGAAAGGAACATTTCGTTCTGATTTTGGAGGATAACGGCATTGGTTTCAATCCGGAGGTCCAGATAAACAAGGTAACGAAATCAGGCAAGGGATTAGGTTTGATAGGAATGCGCGAACGCTCGTCGCTCGTCGGCGGCTCGCTCGAGATCGAATCCTCGCGCGGCAAGGGAACAACCATTTTTGCTCGCGTCCCGGCCCGGTTTGTAGGAGAATAAATCGTGGACCTAGCCTTCGAGCAGCGACGAATTGAGCTTGGCTGTGGGTTAAAACCTGCGGCTTAATTCGCCTGACCTAAGGCAGTGAAAAACGGACGGTTCTAAAAGAATGACAAAAAAGCTGCGCATCCTGCTCGCGGAAGATCATAAGGTCGTCCGTGAGGGCATAAAACTGCTGGTAAACGGACAGCCTGACATGGAAGTGATCGGCGAGGCAGGCGATGGCCGAGATGCTATTGCCAAGGCCCGGGAACTCGTGCCGGATATTGTGATCATGGATATTTCGATGCCTGATTTCAACGGCCTCAAGGCAACGATGAAGTTGAAACAGGTTTCCCCGGGCATTAAAATCCTCACGCTTACCCGCCATACCGACGACGGCTATCTGCAGCAGCTTATTGGAGCCGGAGCCAACGGCTATGTTTTGAAACAGAGCGCTCCCGATGAGCTTATAAACGCTATTCGCACCGTCGCGGCGGGCAGGGCTTACCTCGATCCGGCGCTCACGGAAAAAGTTATGGGCGGATATGCCAGCCATAATTCGTCAAAACGCGGCTCAAAAAAAGGCGAGCCGTCCGACCGCGAATCGGAGATTTTGCGAATGATCGCGTGGGGGTACAGCAACAAAGAGATCGGCGTCCGGCTCGACCTGAGCGTAAAAACCGTCGAAGCCCATAAAAGCAACGCCATGCGAAAGCTCGATATCGGCAGCCGCATAGACATCGTCCGCTACGCGATTTTGAAAGGTTGGCTGCAGGATAATTAGGCTTATAGAAAGTTCAAAGTTCAAAGTTTCAAGTTGAATAAAAAAATCGGGGTGAGTCAATTTGAATACCCGGTGTTTTTGTTCATTTTATTGGGTTCTTGTTCGTCTTATTCTGTGGTATATCTTAATTCTTTTACCACCGAAAACACTGAACGCAAATCACGAAAACAGCGAAAAAATAAGTTCAATAACGGTTCGTTTGTTCTTCCTGCAAACTGAAACTATTAAAAATTCTTAACTTGGAACTCCGAACTCGAAACTCGCAACTGAATCAATTAGGGATTCTCCCTATACATATTTACCAACTTCCTGATGTTTTCGGGATTCCTTGTCAGCGATACTGATTACATTGGCTAAAGGCGGTTTTCTTTTTTTTGCAATTGCGGGATGAGGAACTTTCCGGATTCGGGTCAAAAACGAGCAAGGGGCAGGTTTGAGAACTCTCGAAAGAGAGTTCTTTTTTTCAAAGCCTAAATTTAACTTTAATTAATACAAAGTCGTATTATCGGTAATCGAAGCTCACTATCGATGCCGGAATAACATGAATGCCCTTCCTAAACAAAGCGTGATTCCGGGAGATGAAATTTTTAAGCAAATCTCCCGGGCGAAACCCGTCGTTCTGGTAACGGGAGCCGACAGCGACACGCGCCGGATGCTAAAATTCGGGCTTGAGATGTGCAATTACGAGGTCGCGGAGGCGCGCGGCTTTGAAGAATCGATGATAATCGTCAAAAAAAAACGTCCCTGTCTGATTCTAATAGATGCGATCCTTCCTTTCGTCGAAAACCTGAGAGCGTTGGACAGAATGCAAAACACCGTTGAAGCGAGGGATATTCCCATCGTCCTGCTTTCCGGATTTTCCCAGAAAAACTTTCAAAGAGATGCCTTTGAGCACGGGGCGAAAGGCTTTCTCGTTAAGCCTGTAGAATGGGACAAGCTGGAACAATGTATTGATAAAGTACTTCAGAAAGGCGGTAATGAGAGGCGGGTGTTCAGAGGCGGCCAATGAATGAAACCGTGCGTACGCCGCCATTCGGCTTATTTGAGCTGAACGATGCGGGAGAAGTTTTATATTCACGCTTGCAACCGAGCTGTAATAAGCCCAAAATAGAAGACTCTATTGTCGGCCGGTAACTTTTTTGAGGAGTTTGCGGACTGCGGCTGCGAAAATTTTCGCCCGCGCTTTAGAAACTTTATAAAAAGCAGGCAGTCTGTCGAGAGTTTGCAATTAAACTGGAGCAGCGAACTCGAAACGGTTACAGCAGGATATTGATGACGAGGGGACACGAGACCGGCGATATGCGCCCGTCGGACTTTGTGATATTAGATATTAGGAAATCTTCGCCTAATGGCGCTTTTATGGGAGAGCAGTAAAAATGGAAAGTTACAAGATAGATTCGGGCATCGCGAGGCAGCATGTAGATGTACCTAACCTCAGCCCTGAATTCCATATTGTGGAAGCTAAACGAAAGACCTACGAAAACCTTGAGGAACACATGTTCGATACCCGTCTCCGAGACTCGCCGCTCGTAGTTGCGGGCGGGCTTTCGGTCGGTTTGTTTAATAAGCTGCGGCCGTTTCTTAAACAGGCAACCCTGTTCAAGGATGAATATCTTTACCAACAGGACGGCCAGATCGAATGCATCTTCTTTCCCGAAACAGCCGTTATATCCGAATTTCAGACGCTGGCAGACGGACGTACAATAGAAGTCGCGGTTACCGGAGGTGAAGGAGCGGTCGGCATTTCGTCGGTGTGGAGCTCGAGCCATGCCGTGAACTGCGCTCAGGTTTGTGTCGCCGGCAGCGCATATAAGATAGAAAGCAAAATTCTGGAAAAGGAAATTGATATCAGCCGCCCGCTGCAGACATGGCTGCATAACCAGATAAATTCATATATAAAGCAAATCTCTCAAAAGGTGATATGCAACACGCATCATGCCGTTGAAGAAAGGTTTTGCACATGGCTTTTAATGCTGCAGGATCGCAGCAAAAGAAACAAATTCAATCTGACGCAGGAATATATCGCCGGCGTTCTCGGCGTTTACCGGCCGAGCGTTACGTGCATGGCAAAATCGCTGCGCCAAAAGAACGCGATCGATTATATACGCGGTCAGATTTTTATTACCGACCGGCAAAAGTTGAAGAAAATGTCCTGCTCCTGTTATTCAGAGCTTGTACCGAATCTTTGATCCCGAATAATCATTGTCAGAACCGCGAGCGGTAGCGACCGGTTTCCTCCATCATGAGAAAAACTATTTTCTTGCGGACGTTTTTTTTTGACAGGAATCACATCTCTGCTACTCAGTGTTCTGACACGCTCTGCCACTCAATAAATTTTACTTTTGGCCCATCCCGATATTACAAACTCAAGACTGCCGCCACTGTATTGAGTCATACAGAAACTCTACGGCATAATTTGTTAAAATCTTAAATATATATTTAGCTGAACGGGAGAATCCGGATTTTCTTTCGGCTCGATAGCTTGCAGGAGAAAGTTGAAATCTATCTATGAAAACAGGCTTCGTTTCCAGGCAAACCGATTTTGACGATACGTATGACCTGATCTGTTTCTCACACCTTCGCTGGGATTTTGTTTACCAGCGTCCACAGCATCTTCTTAGCCGTTTCGCAGCCGAAAGGCGTGTATTTTTTATCGAAGAGCCTATTTTTTACGACGGCGAAGCTTTTTTGAAAATTTCACAACGCGAAAATGAGCTTTTTGTCGCCGTGCCGCACATTCCACATAACACGAAAGCGGACGAATTAGGGAATCTCCTGCGGCGCCTTCTTGACGATCTACTAATCGATAACGATATCACAGATCATATCTCGTGGTATTACACCCCAATGATGCTGGGCTGGAGCGATCATCTACATCCGCTTGCCGTCGTTTACGATTGTATGGATGAGCTGTCGGCGTTCAAAAACGCGCCGCCCGAGCTGCACGCGCTTGAGGCGAAGCTTTTTTCGATCGCCGATCTGGTGTTTACGGGCGGACACAGTCTTTTCGAGGCGAAGCGCAATAAGCACGATGCGGTTTATCCGTTTCCGTCCAGTATCGATGCTGCACATTTTGCCCGGGCTCTGAAGGTTGAAAAAGATCCATCCGATCAAGCGAACATTCCCGCCCCTCGCGTCGGCTTTTTCGGCGTCATCGATGAGCGTTGCGATATAAAACTATTAGAAAAGATTGCCGATTTGAAACCAGAATGGCATTTCGTAATGATCGGGCCGGTTGTGAAAATAGACGAAGCCGATCTGCCGCGTAGCGCCAATATTCATTATCTCGGCGGAAAAAGCTATAACGAACTGCCGGATTATATTGCCGGCTGGGACGTAGCCATGATGCCGTTTGCAGTCAACGAATCAACGCGCTTTATAAGTCCTACAAAGACGCCCGAATATCTGGCTGCGGGAAAACCGGTGGTTTCCACCCCGATCCGGGATGTTATTCGTCCATATGGCGACAAAGGCCTGGTATTTATAGCCAAAACGCCGGAAGATTTCATTTCCGCAATTGGACGAGCGATGAACGAAATCGATACGGAAAGTGGAACGTTGAGACGAAAGCGGGCAGATGAATATATAGAGGGAATGTCGTGGGATAAGACGTTTACAGAGATGTCGAAGTTGATAAATCTTGCAGTTGCACGGTCTACGCAGACGGAAACTGTGGCTCGGGGTTGAAAATGCAAAAAGGAACGCGAATTGCTATAATTTATCTCTAGTGAATTATTTCTCAAAGCGGTTTACGTTCTTATTTTAGAGAACAAGGGGTATATCTATGTTTGATTATTTGATAGTTGGAGCAGGATTTGCGGGCAGCGTGCTAGCAGAAAGATTGGCGAACGGTTCGGGCAAGAAAGTTTTGATCTGTGATAAACGGCCGCATATTGCCGGAAACGCGTACGATTATTATAACGATGACGGCATTTTAATTCATAAATACGGCCCTCATATTTTCCATACAAATTCTGCGGATGTATTCGAATATCTAGGCCGCTTTACTGAGTGGCGTGAATATCAACACAGGGTTCTGGCATCAGTTGACGGGATGCTTGTGCCCATTCCGATCAATCTGGATACTATCAATAAACTCTACGGCTTAAATTTGAACGCTCACGAGGTACAGGATTTCTTCGACAAGGTCCGCGAAAAACGTGAAACACTTCGTACTTCGGAGGACGTTGTACTCAATGCCGTGGGAAAGGAGCTTTACGAGAAATTTTTTAAAAACTATACACGCAAGCAATGGGGGCTTGATCCTTCGGAGCTCGACGCTTCCGTTACGGCCCGTGTCCCGACACGGACAAACCGCGACGACCGCTATTTTACCGACATTTTTCAGGCAATGCCGAAACATGGTTATACGCGGATGTTTGAAAAGATGCTGGACAGCCCGAATATTAAAATCATGCTCAATTGCGACTACCGCGAAATAGTGAAAGAAATCGATTTTCGCGAAATGGTCTACACCGGTCCGGTCGATTCGTTTTTCAATCACTGCTATGGAAAGCTGCCTTACCGCTCGCTTGAATTCAAGCATGAAACGCACGATACCGAGGTTTTCCAGAGCGCGCCCGTAGTAAATTATCCGAACGACCAGGCTTACACGCGAATCACGGAATTTAAGTATCTTACAGGGCAGACGCACAAAAAGACCGGCGTTGTATATGAATATCCGCAGGCGGAAGGCGATCCGTATTATCCGATTCCGAGGCAGGAGAATGCTACTATATACGCAAAGTACAAGGCACTGGCAGACATTCAAACCAACGTTCATTTTGTCGGAAGGCTTGCGACATATAAATATTACAATATGGATCAGATAGTCGCGCAGGCTTTGACCCAATATGGAAAGATTGCCGGAATGAAGCGGAAAGAAGCGGGAACTCTAAAAGCGAAAACTGCTTCACCTATGGTTTATCAGAACGGTAACGGCAACGGAAATGGCAACAAAAGTCTGACCGCGCTTTCATAGTTAGCCGTCCGAGGTTAGGGACTTATTTAGAATAAGTCCGTTAAAAGTTGTATTTCGTCAGCTAAAGGCTGATAGATCTCTCTTTGACCGGCATCGTTCGCGTAATCCCAGAGCCCGTTGTTGCAGTGTCGGTTATCAGCCCAGCCCGGATGATTCACTATCGGATACAGGCACATCCCTTCGATTTTCGTGCCCCCGGAGATGGCAATATACGTCTGCTCGCAGACGTATCTAAACCATTCGGGCCGCTTCTCGTCTTCGATTCCGGTTTCGGCGATGACGATTGGCCGGCCGTATCTTTCGGCAAACTCATTCAGGATAGAATGAAATGGACGGTAGGATTTATGGCCGAGAGGAATCTTGCGCCGGCTTGGATGGCGCCACTGGTTGTGAAAATAGTAATTTAAACCGAGCAAATCAAGGTACTTCGGATTGCCGCCGAGTTCCGGCTCTTTTATACCGGCCAGCATATCGAACGCGTCGAATTGGGCAGAACGATAATTTTCCGCAGCCCTTATTGCATAATGCGAATCGTCTTTAGGCACAACGTGAATTGCCGGATCGGTAAAAAGGATTCGTGCAGTCGGGCATACGAATTTTATTACGTCTGTCGATTGAATTGCGGTCCGAACCAACTGGCGTTTTAAATCGTTTCCGCGTTTTTTTTTATTGGGATAAAAATTGCCGACATCACCTGCGATCCATGAAAAAAAAGAAATTTCATTGACGGGGCAAACGAAAAGTTCGTTTCCGAGCTCCGATTGTAAATATTCAGTTGTAACGGCAGCAAATTTAACAAATCTTTCAATAAATTCAGGTGTAAAAATATCAAGATCGTTGGGAAAACCGTAGTGAAAGTAGTCCCAAATGACGCGAATGCCGGTTTTTCGAGCCGCTGCAACCTGGTTTTCCAGGCTTGAAAAGTCGTATCGAAAAGGCTCTATCTCGATTAAATGCCAGCGTACGCCGTCGCGCGCCGTCCTTATGCCTATTTCTATCAAACGGCTATAATCAAGTTCGGCAAATTCGTCGTGGCGTGTGGAGGCTACCAGATCGAGTCGCTTTCCGCGATTATTCCTGTGTGTGGAACATTCGAAGCCGCCCATGAAAAACGATGGAAACAATCCATTTTGCATACTCAACCTTATTTATTTTAGTTTGAGAGCTGTGAAATAAAAAGGAGCTTGATGCAGTTAATTATACGGACGGCAGGGATTAAATTTTAGCTTATGAATATATTGGTTACCGGCGGTGCAGGATATATAGGAAGCGTCGTCGTAGAAGAGTGCTTGAAGAAAGGCCACACCACTATTGTTCTTGACAACCTCGTGAAAGGCCATCGCAATAGCGTTCATACTGAAGCACATTTTGTGGAAGGCGAGCTGCTTGACGGCCCACTGCTAAAAAAGATTTTTCGCGAGAATAAGATTGAAGCCGTCATCCATATGGCTGCGTATTCTTTAGTTGGTGAATCGGTGCTAGATCCGGCTAAATATTATGAAAATAATGTTGTTGGCGGACTCTCACTACTGGACGCAATGCAGAATTCGGACGTTAAGAAGATCGTTTTTTCGTCAACAGCCGCAGTTTATGGAGAGCCGGAAAAACAACCCGTTGAAGAAACCGACAGACTGGCACCGACAAATCCGTACGGCGAAACAAAGCTCGCTTTTGAACATGCTCTTGGTTGGTATGAAAATGCTTATGGGCTGCGTTATGCGAGCCTCCGATATTTTAATGCTGCAGGAGCCAGCGCAAAATGCGGTGAGCTGCATGACCCTGAAACCCATTTGATCCCGCTTGTTCTGCAGGCCGCCGCCGGAAAAATTCCAGCGATCGATATTTTTGGAGAAGATTATCCGACAAGAGACGGAACCTGCGTCCGCGATTATATACACGTCGTCGATCTGGCCCGCGCTCATATTTTGGCACTTCAAATTCTGGGTGAAAGAAGCGCGGTTTATAATCTGGGCTGCGGCGGCGAGGGATATACCGTAAACGAAGTTGTTTCAACGGCATGCGAAGTAACCGGAACAGAGATTCCAAAGCGCATTTCTGCGAGAAGGCCCGGCGACCCGGCTGTTCTTATCGCCGGCTCCGACAAAATAAAGAACGAATTGGGTTGGGAGCCCGAATTTCAAGACCTTCGTGTCATTATTCAATCGGCATGGGATTGGATGAACTTTGAAAGTGAATTTAAATAAACTGGAGCCAGGCAAAATATGTAAAATCGCAAAGAATCCGGTGGCTACCGCTACCGGTTCTGACACGAAACTATTGTATTAAATTTGCACGGTTTCTTTTTGCAGTTCACCTATCATCATTCTGGAATTTTTTGTATAGCTCTTAATTTTGTCGACAAGCGGCGTTTCGATCCAGCGCATTCCGTTTCCTTCACGATTCAACCGGTACAATCCCAATTCCAGGTAAAAATTTTCCAACGGCTCCTGCGAAAACCTGTATCGCCAGTCGATCATTGTAAAAAGCGGAAACCATGTGTAACCGATAACCGGCACTCCTTCGCCCCGCAGATTTTTTATCATTAAAACTGACGATTCCAACCACTTCTCGCGTATCTCGTCGCTTCCGACGGCGCTGGTTTCAGTTATCATAACCGGCACCTGATAGCGGTTGTAATACTGCCGGATCAGATCGGCAAAACCGTCACCTTCCGGCTCCGTTTCGCGAAAAGCGAGCTTTCCGCGTTTATCGATGTAAAGCTGTTTGGTCGACCATTGCGGGTAAAAATTCATCCCGATCACGTCGAGTGAAATGTTATTTTTCTGCAGGTCATCGAGTGCATCAGGCGCCACCCCGTTACGTATAAGCCATGAAAAAAGCAGATGATCGTGCGTCAGGCGTCCCGATATCAGATCGTAACAAAGATAGCCGCGGTGCTCCTCCTCGCGGGCGATAGAGGCAAGATCTTCTCGTACGGTTCTAGTCATGCCGGTAGCTTCTACGTGAACCATTATCGATTCCGGATCTATCGCTTTTATCGCTTTCACGGTCCGGACAATGCCTTTTGCAAGCTGCAGCATCAGTCTGATATAACCGGTGTCGCCTTTTAGATAAGGCGGCCACAGGCCGCGCATGCCGCACATCAGCGAATTAATGATCGGCTCGTTGAGAGGCGTGTACCACTTGATTAAACTTTTATACCTGTTAGCAAATTCCGCGGCGTAATGAGCCGCATACTGCGGGTAATCCTTATTCGCATATTCCTTTTTCAGCCAAAAGGGACAGCCGTAATGTATTAAGTCGATTATCGGCAGTATCTTCAACTCTTCGACCATAAACGGTATCACTTCATCGGTCCAGCTCCAGTCGAACTTATTTGGTTCCGGCTCGACCTTATACCACGGTACTCCCCACCGCATAGCCTGCAAACCTAGTTCTTTGGCAAGACCAAGGTCTTCGCGCCAATGCTTGTAATGGCACATTAGCTCGTACTCGTCGAGAGCTCGGTGGCCGGGCCGAGTTTGCGGAACGAATGTATTTTCGATGCCTGCCGCCCAAAGAAAATCCTTGGCGCCGGTGTTAATCAAATGCTTTTCCATCAAAGGAAATTTCTCACTAAATTTATTTGCTGGTTTGAAAAATCGGGGATGGATCTTTGCTGATTATCAAATGGTAAAATTGAAATAGGTTTTTATCAAACGCCCAGATGCTTTTTTCTCAAAATCGAGCGTTAATTATTATGACGCAGCTTTTCAAAATCTGGATGCGTGTGATTTTATTGATCCTTAAAAAGCCGTATATTGAACCATTTCAACGGCCGCCACCCCATTGCGGCAGAAAATGCCGATCTTTGTTTCTTCGTCGGGAATTGAAAATTCACCTAAAATATTTTCTTCGATCTGCATCCGTAAACGCGTTTCTGTTACTAGAAAGCGGAATTGGTGATAATTTTCCAATTCAAATGTTTTCGGCAGTTGAATTTCAGACGTGTTTTGGCACAAAGTTGCTGTAAGCGAGCGCGAATCGTACCCAATATCAAATTCGGCGGCGGTTTGTCCGTCGTTTTGAATGAGAACAAAGCCGAATCCGCTTTTTCCACTGCGAGCCTCTACAAACCTTAAATTGGCCGAAAATTCATAGTTTTTCCGTATACTGCCTTTCGTCAAAATTAAAGGTTCAGCACTTTTCGCATTTATTAGTAGTTCCCCATTTTCTACAATACATAATCCTCCGCCCGATAATTGTTTCCAGCCGTGTGCTTCAATTTCGGGCTCAGGGCGTTCAAATAAATCTTTAAAACCGTCTGTCAAAGCAAAACCGGCAAATTCGGCTTTCACGCCTTTTGCGATTAGCGATAATTGATTCGAGGATTGGTCAAATAACTTTGCGAAGCGCACGATCGCTTCATCAAGTGAAATACTGACACACAACCCATTGATATCGATTCGCAGCAGATGAAATGCATCCGCAGCAAAATCTTCAGGAAGCGTGAGCTTTTCTTCGTTGAGCCGTTTATTTTCCTGCCAATAAATAACTGCCTGGCTTTGCCCGGGAAAAATAAGAAACTCAAAAGCGGTTTGTCCGTCACTGGTGAAACGAACGCCAAACGATCCTTCTCCGGCATAGGGAGAAAGCGCCTTTAGGCTAACCTCACATAAAAAACTGCCTATCACCGGTTTGCAGATCAACTCGCTCTCATCGTTACTTCGGGTGATCGCTGAATGTTCCGAAAGTTCCCAATCGCCGATTGAATGCCAGAACTTTTTATCCGAAAAGCCGTTTACCGATGGCTTTTGGGGCTCGCGTTGCGGCGAAACACTCGGGCCTTCTACGAAAATTCTCATTCCAGCAAAGTCCATTCTGTCTATTGCCAATACCCGGCCGTTCTCCGTCCAGCGGTGATAGACACAATAAAGCTCGCGGTTGTCCGGCCCGCGAACGGCGCTGTTATGACCTGGGCCGACTACCGTGTCCGGAATCGTCCTCAGAATTGGCAGGACTTTTTCGCCGTCTGAAAACTGCTGCCATTCTTTGTCTAAATTTATATCGTCCGTCACGGCAAAGCTAACGCCATACGAAACATTTTGCCAGTTGCCGCCGCTGAACATTTCGTAATAAATGCCTTTGCGTTTCAATATGAACGGGCCCTCGACCGTGTGCCAGCGGACGCCGCCTTTTTCAATGCGGTGCGGGTCGTAAACCTGCCAATCGTATTTTGCCCGGGTAACGGTGCGGGGATTGCCTGCGAGCGTTTGCCAATCGATCATCTCATCGACTACTGTTCCCGTACCGATATGCGTATGCTGAAGAAAATCCGTTGCGTAAAATAAATATCGCTTCCCGTCATCGTCGGTGAATACGTGAGCGTCGATCGCAAACTCTTCTTTCGTCAGTCTATTCCCCGAATCGACAAAGCCGCCGTCCGGCCGATCGGAAACAGCAACTCGGATCTCCATCAGCGTCTCGTTTCCGGCGCTGTAGTAGAGATAAAATTTACCGTTTGAATATGTAACTTCCGGCGCCCAATAAAAAGGCGGGCCGTTATCGAGCGGTTTCATCGCCCCGCCGGCTTCAGACCAATTAACCAGATCGCGCGAGCGTAGAATGCCGAAGACATTTCCATCGTGCCAAAAATCAGTACAGTAAGCAAAATAATCGCCGCAGAATTTTAAGACGAACGGGTCGGGAAAAGAGCGGGGAAATACAGGATTAAGATAACCTTCGGGAACATTAGCGCGGACGTTTTCTTCCATTTAAAGAATTCCCGAAGTCGTCTCAAAAATTTTACACAGCTGCCTGCCGGGCAAAATTTCGTTTCGGGATAATTCGATCCAATCTGGCTTTCAATTGATTCAGATCGCCTTCATAGCATCCACTGTGATTTAAGGTCTTACGGCCTTCGGATAGGGCGAAAATAGCCTGGTTCGCTTCCCCGGCCCGGCCATCATCAACAATGCTTCGGATCATTCGGAAATCATCCGCAAGCGAGCCTACTTCCAGCAAAATCACGTCCGGCCTGGAGCGAACCGTAAAATCGGCAAGCTCCTCCAACGCGTCAAAAATATCCGCCGCGTTCCAGGCGAGAAAACCGTTGATCTCTAACCACTGCTTCAATAAATTATGATCAACTACAGCTTTCTTTTCGAGTAAAACCAATAAGGGTGTATGTATATTGCCTTGCATAATAGTCGGCCTCCACTAGAAAGTTAAAGACGAGTTTCGTGCCTAAATTTCCGAGACAGATTTCTGTCCGGCATTCGTACAAAATATTAATAACAATACTATATCGCAAAAAGCGTTCCACTGTCTACGAAAAATAATAAAGGCAAAGCACTCGCTTTGCCCTGGCCTTTTCAGCCCCGTTTACATTGAGCCGCTCTGCCCGCCGGCCGATTTCTTCATCGTCCGGCCCGGGGCTTGAAATTCGTCGAGAGTTTGCTGGGCAGTTTGTTTAAGTATCACTTTGTTTTGTTCAACTGGATCGACAAGATTCATCTGTACAAAATGATGCAGGCCGCCGGCCGCCGGATCGCTTTTGATAAGTTCTTCATGCCGCCAGTACTGAGATGGAAAATATAGTTACGCAGGCGCAACTGAGTGGGTTTGCCGGCGGTTTTCCCTGTGGGTAATCCCGCTGACCCGTACAACTCTATCCACACCGGCTTGTTTGAGAACAACCGTCCCGGGCAATACTTTCGACGGCGACTTTGAAGAGTTCGATATTCCGATATTGCCCCTTCGCTAAATATCGGCAGTTGGATTTCGCACTAAGCTCCAGCTGTTTTTCTTATATCAGGAAAGCATCGGAAATCTGGCTTTGATGCTTTCCTGAATTTTGAACGTGAAAAACAACGAATATAAATCGTTACAACTATTTAACATTAAGTTTCAATTTATGTAACGACTCACGCTCATAATAATCGTTTCGTTATTAAAGAATCCCGTTCAGTTTGAAATCAGGCGTGAAATGTAGCGTCGTTACAACACCGAACAGCGCGTAGAAAAAAAAAATTAGATATTTTGGCAGAGAATTTCGGAATCGGAGAACAACATTATGAAAAATAAACTTTTAAGATGGTCGATGCTTCTGGTGGGTATTTTTTTTATTAACTTGGCAACAGTCTTGGCGCAAGCGGGTCCTACCGGGACTTTCAGCGGGACTGTAACCGACCCGCAAGGCTCATCCGTCGCTGGGGCAACCGTGACGATTAAAAATGCCAATACAAATCAGAGCCGGACGACGACGACCAGCGGGGAGGGACGCTATGTTTTCACCGTTTTGCCTGTCGGAACCTACGAAGCCACATTTGAGCAGCAAGGCTTCGGAAAACTTGTTTATCCAGACATTAAAATTGAAGCCGCCGTTCCGCGTACGATTGATGTAGAGCTTACCATCGGGGAAACATCGGCAGTTGTCGAGATTACCGACACGGCGCCGCTTCTGACTCCGGAATCGGTGACGACCAGCCGCCAGATTACCGGCGAAGAGATTACTCGCGTTCCGACATCGACTCGCTCGTTTACGCAGTTGACCGCTGCCACCGCCGGGGTGAGTGCCGAACTATCGCCGGTTGCCATTAATGGTAACGGCAATGTGTCACCTTCGGTCAACGGCACGCGCACGACCGCGACGAGTCTTTATTTCAACGGTATCGACGCGACTAATATTACGAGCAACGAGGGCAGCTTAACCGACAACATCGCGCCCGCACCGGAAACTTTGCAGGAAGTAAAATTGCAGACGAGTCTATACGACGCTTCGACCGGCAGAAGCGGCGGCGGAAATTTCCAACTCGTTACTCGTCAGGGCGGCAATCGCGTTACCGGAAATGTTTATTACTACGGACAAAACAAACGATTTACCGCGAATGAGTTTTTTATCGAAAACGAGGGACTCGAAAAGCCGGCCGCAACGCGCAACGAATATGGTTTTACGCTCGGCGGTCCGATTATTAAAGACAAATTCTTTGCTTTTGGAGGTTATCAACGGACAAACGCCCGCACTGGATTTGTTCCGACGGCTCGCAGCAACACAACATTGCCATATGCTTTGACTTTCCTCACCGGAGAGCGCACGGCGGCAAACGTTGCCGAGGCGTTTAACCGCGCTCGGGACGAATACCGCGTGACTGCGGCGGGCGG
>JACDAY010000372.1 GCA_013695195.1 Blastocatellia bacterium
ATATTCAAGGGGTTGCTTCGCCTGGAAAAATATCTGAAATGGCTGCCAATTGGCGGCCAGTATTACGTAAGGTCGATTAAGGGCAGCTCTAAAACTATTGACTCGTATGTCGGATAATCACATTCAGCTAGCTTTCCCGGGAACTTTTACCCGGGTGGATATTCTATTTTTTTTTGCGGCTTTTGTCTTTCTTTACACCCAACTTTTTCAGCTTCCTTTTACACCGTATTATTTTGAAGGCGATCATATAATTGCCACCTCAAACGCCATGCGCATGCTTGACGGAGAAGTTATCTATCGGGACTTTTTCCATCTGGCCCCGCCCGGTACGGAATTGGTCTATGCATTATTTTTTTCAATATTCGGAGTAAAAGTCTGGGTTCTCAATATCGCTATTCTGCTTCTTGGGTTAGCGCTGACCGCTTTAACCTGGTATTTCTCTCGACAGATTTTTACAGGATTATTCGTTTATTTGCCCGCATCTATTTTTTTGGCCATCGGGTATCGACTTCTTTTTATTGACGGTTCTTTTCGCCTATTTAGTGTTGTTTTTGTTCTGGCGGCAGCAGCGGTTTTGTTGAATAAGATTACTCCCCGAAATTTAATGATCGCGGGGGGCATGTGCGGGTTAGCTTCATTTATTTTACAGCCGCGCGGCGTTGTGGGAATTGCGGGGATTATAATTTTTTTGATTTGGGAGAATTATCAACGCGGATTTCATTTGAAAAGCCTCGTCAGGAACGGTTTGTATCTATCGCTGTCGTTCTTTCTCATTCTGTTTATTACTCATTCATATTTCCTGTATCATGCGGGATTTGAAAATTATTATTTTTCACTGGTTACTTTTTTGCAGAAACACTATCCGAACGATCCATTGTCGAACCGCTCCGCCTATTTATCGGAATTGCCGGATTTTCAGCAATATCTGGAGATATACTCTCCTTTATTTGCCTTATCGCGTTATTTTCGAATTGCCTTCCCGGTATTATTTTATTACCTGCTGGTTCCATTTGTGTATTTTGCTTTTTTATTTCTGAGATGGCGTCGAAAAACATATCTTTTGTCTAAGGAAATTGATATCAAACTAATGTTCCTTTGTATTGTGGGTTTAACATTGTCCGCAGGGGTTTCTGCCTTAAGTGTTGTCCGTCTGAGCCACATCGCAATTCCCGGCATCGTTATTCTGGTTTGGTTATTAAAACAAATTCCTTATTCCAAGCGGATTGCTATGATTTGTCTGGTTTTACTTGCCGTTCTAGGTTTTTCCTACGTGATCCAACGTCAAACTACCGCCAAAAATTACCTGGATATGCCGGCAGGACGTGCGGCATTTTTTTCGGAACAGGTTTATGAAAGATACAAATGGATCGGCGAACAGACTCAACCAGGTGAGTTCTTTTTCGAAGCCCATCATCCCAGCTTTTATTTTCCATTTCTTCTTAAAAACCCGACGCCTTTGTACGTGGTGAGGGATTCTGAATACACGCCTCGATTTCAGGTGGAATCCGTTGTGAAGGCTTTGGAAAATAATCCCCCAAAGCTGATAGCCTGGCCCCGGAAATGGACAAAACCGCCCGACTCGCGAGCGGCAGGCGATAATTTGGAAATACTCTGGCAGTTTATTGCGAAGAATTACGAATTACAGTTAGAGTTCAGCAAACACGTCGATTATACTGAGCATAGCGAAGGTGACATTGAGATCTGGAGGCGCAAAAACTGATTGGTTGTATAGATATTCCTGTCTTAGCTTGCTTATGGTATAGCGCAGCAGCTATGTTAAAATAACTAGTTTCTGGTGCCAGATGCGATGACCGACTTGTTAAAAAGATTTACTATTAATCCGAAGCAATGCGGCGGAAGACCATGTATTCGCGGGATGCGAATTCGTGTGATTGATGTGCTGGAATTGTTTGCGGCTGGTTTTAGTGCTAATGAGTTTTAGAGGAAATGCCCGACCTTGAGCCCGAAGAGTTACAAGCCTCTTTAGCGTATGCGGCACAAAAGTTTGATCATCCGATTTTGGTGGCGGCTTTATGGTGGTATGGATTTATGCGCAAATCTCGTCAATGATTGCTGCTTGGATTACGGCTAATTTAACGTAAAGTGCATGGCGGGTCGAGATGTCGGGTTGCGTGACGCTGAAGACCGCCAGATCTTTCTTGAAGCGCGGAAACAATCGGCAATCGTAATGACGAAGGATAACGATTTCAATTTACTGCAAAAAGAATTGGGCGCACCGCCGAAGCTAATTTGGATAACATGCGGAATTACATCGAACGTCAGATTAAAAGAAATTTAACTGCCACATTCTCAGAAGCGATAGAATTTTTGAATGCAGGCGAAAACTTGGTAGAAGTGAACGTAAGATAAGACTGAGGGCAAAAAAAACGAATTCATTTGACGTTGTCAATTTAACTTTAGATTGAGTAATGGTGGTTTCGTCCAACGTCGGACACTCCACCATTGATAGTTAATTACTCGGATGAAAAAATCAAAAATATTGGTTACTGGAGCTGGCGGATTTATCGGAAGCCATCTGGTAACATTCTTAAAAAATAAAGGTTATTGGGTTCGCGGCGTCGATCTGAAATATCCAGAATTCAGTACAACAGACGCCGACGAGTTTCAGATTTTAGACTTAAGGCGATGGGAGAACTGTGTGCGTGCAACTGAAGGTGTAGATGAAGTTTACGCCCTCGCGGCAGATATGGGCGGCATGGGTTTTATCTCAGCTCACCACGCCCAGATTTTATACAACAATTCTTTGATAAACCTGCATACTCTCGAAGCCGCGCGAACCAATGATGTAAAGCGATATCTTTATACCAGTTCAGCGTGTATTTATCCCGAACATCTCCAGAAAGACACGAATGTAACACCATTAAAGGAAGAAGACGCATATCCGGCCTATCCTCAGGATGCGTACGGCTGGGAAAAGCTCGTTTCCGAAAGGCTCTGCATGCATTATCGTGAGGATTACGGGATCGAAACGCGGACTGTCCGGTTTCACAATATTTTCGGCGAGCGCGGCACTTGGGAAGGCGGCCGGGAAAAGGCCCCGGCGGCAATATGCCGAAAGATCGCTTTTGCAAAGCTTTCCGGCGAAACACAAATCGATATTTGGGGCGACGGCGAACAAACGCGCTCATTTTGCTATATAGACGACTGCGTCGAAGGAATCTATCGACTAATGCTCTCCGATTTTCACGAGCCGCTTAATTTGGGCCAGGATAGGATGCTTACGATAAACGAACTCGCCGATATCATCGCCCGGATCGCCGGCGTAGAAATTTCAAAAAAACATATAGACGGGCCGCAGGGCGTACGCGGAAGAAATTCGAACAATGACAAATTACGCGAAATTCTTGATTGGGAACCGCAAATTTCATTGGAAGACGGATTGCGAAAGACTTATACCTGGATCGAAGGTGAGGTAGAAGCTCGATTCGAGCAAAACGCCGACATGAGGAAGGCAATAACCGTTTGATTGTATCTGATCAAAGCTTGATTCTGTGACATTGCGATCCTAGCTTCGGAGGAGCGTTATGTTTGCTCCGCTTTGCGTGTTGAGTTCCGCGGAACGGGCAGAAAAGTCTGTCGTCACCGCGGAGTTCCGGTAGTGGGTCAATTTGAATATAATCGGTTTTTTGGCATAGCCACGTCGTTCCGGCATGGAAACCGATCGTCGATATTTACACAAGGCGTTTAAACGTCCTTTTGGATCGTGGGTTTTTGCCGTCTGGCTGCTAAAGCAAAGCTTGGATAAGGACGTTAAAACGCCCTTTTGTCGTTGTCGTTTTATCGACCACGCCGTAAACGACGTGGTTAAGCGAGGCCGAATACTAAACTTACCCACCACCGAATATTAATTACAAACATGTCGTCCTATCGGAACTTAGGATAAAAAATTTACATCTCAATAGAATTCACTACAAGCTCGATTATTCAGAACGGAATATCACGATATAAATGGAAAACATAAGAATCGAAGTCGTTACGCCAGTCCATAATCGGCGCGAGATTACCCTTGAGTGTCTGCGAAGCCTTGCCCAAGCTGACCAAACGGGCTTTCAAATACATATTATAATAGTTGACGACGGTTCGACGGATGGAACATCCGAAGCGATCTGTCAAGAATTTCCTGACGTTGAGATCGTACAGGGGGACGGAAATCTGTGGTACACGGCTGGAGCGAATCGCGGAATGGCAGCAGCCATAGTGCGTAACCCGGACTATATTCTGGCGATTAATGACGACAGCATCTTCGATAACGGATTTTTGCAAAACATGGTCGAAACTGCCGAGACGTATGATCGGTCGGTTGTTGGGGCTGTTTTAATTGACTGGAAGTCACGAAAACGAGTATTTCAAGTCTCGCCCAAATGGTATGTCTGGTGGGGCGGCATGCGTCACTGGATGAAACAAACGATTCATACTCTACCTAAGACCCCCTGGAAAGTTGAGGTTATTGTGGGCAATTGTGTTTTATATCCTATACAAGCGGTCAGGGAAGCCGGTCTTATGGATGAAAAGCGGCTTCCACATTTTGGGGACGCCGAATACACTCCCAGAATGCGAAAGATGGGTTGGACCCTTTTGATCGATCCTAGAGCGAAGGCCTTTTGCAAGCCCAATGACACTCCCAAATCGCTTCGGGCTCAATCAATGAAGGAGGTGTTTACTGCATTATTTGTAAATCCGAACCACTCCCATAGTTTGAAACGACGCTGGAATATGAGCATGGGGGGCGCACCCAATCGATTTCAGGGATTTACGGCGTTCTTTGTTTTTTTTGTAAGGTTTTTGCTCGGAATGAACGTGGAAGGAAAATGGGCAATCCGGCAAAATGAAAAGCCGCTTTCCGAAATCTTTAGAAACGAAACATTACCCGGAAAACAGCCTCGAAGATCAAATTAAATTATGGCCTCTTGTCAGAACCGGATGGCCGGGCTTCTGATAAGACAACTTTTGTCTAGCTCCGCGAAAGAAGCCGTCGCTGACGCTTGCGGTTCTGACACGCTCCATGGGTAACAATCTTACCAAAAAAAGCCGTCTGCTTAAAAATACTGCTTTCAGCATATTCTCGTGGGTTTTCCCGTTGTGTCTCGCTTTTATTTCTACGCCCTTACTGGTGAAGGGGTTGGGAAACGAACAGTACGGTATTTATGCTATCGCCCTTGGATTCGTAAGCTTTGCTTTTTCCAGCGGAGTCGGAAGGATTGCCGCAAAGTATATAGCTGAACTCCGGGCTTCAGGGGAAACCGAAAAATTATCTGAAGCGGTTTCGGCAACAATCTGGCTAACGGTGGTGATCGGATTATTACAGGCGATCATACTTGCGCTGGCCGCTCCCTATATCGTATCCGAAATTCTGCTTATATCTCCCGATACGGGCAAACAGGTGTTACTGGCTCTTTACCTGGCTGCCGCCGGCGGAATGTTTTTAATGATCAGCTATGTTTTTCAGTTTATGCTGCATGGAATAAGCCGATTTGACAGGCTTGCATGGATAACAAATCTCAGCGCGGTTTTATTGAATGCCGGGAATGTTCTTCTTATGCTTTACGGTTTTGGAGTTCTAGTTATCTTAATTTGGAACGCGATCGTGTTCGCTCTCATCGGCTTTCTATATTACTGGGGTTCAATGCGGCTTTTGCCGGAATTTCACTTTGTTTTTAGAATCAACAAGGGAACCGCTAAATCCGTTGCGGCATACGCTTCGAGCATTGTCCTATACCAGGCGCTCACCAGTATTTTATTCATCTTCGAGCGGACCTGGATCGTAAGGAAGTTCGGCCCCGAAGCTTTGACTTTCTATGTTGTTCCGCTGATGCTTGCGATCTATATGCATGGGCTGCTTGCCAGCTTTGTTCAGGTACTTTTTCCAGTCGTTAATGAGCTGCTTCTTGATTTGGATAAATTGAAGCGGCTTTATCAAAAAAGTACAAAAGCAGCATTTGTTATAATAGTTTTTATAGTTGGAACATATGTTGCCGGCGGAAAAATGTTTCTGCAGCTTTGGATGAACGACGAATTTGCAGAGAGGTCGTACAGTCTTTTATTAATTCTAAGCATTACGTTCGGCATCAATGCGGTTGGAATGATCGTATGGCAATTGGCCGAAGCATTTAAATACCCTGGCTTAAACGCTTTTAGTGCGGCAATTTGGATGATCGTGTCGATTCCACTGATGGCTGCAGCCGCGGATGGCTGGCAAATGGAAGGCATTGCTTTTGCTCGTCTGTTAGGGGTTTTAACAACTATTCCAATGATTTTTTATATCGAGAAGCGATTTCTCGGACATATTTTCCTGGGGTTTTGGCTCGGAATGATTTTTCGTGCTGCCATTGCTGCCTGTGCAATGATAATCGTCGAAAGCCAGCTTTTGAGCCGGTTCGGAACAGGATGGCTCAGTTTGGCGAGCGGTTTTGCCTCGGGAACTATCGTGTTTTGTTCAGTGTTGGTATTGATCGGTTTTATTACGCGGGATGAAAGAACAATAATTAGGGAAATGCTGTTTCGAAACGTTAAACCGTCAGTTATCTAAATGTTCTCATAAGGTAACTCGCTGGAGCCGATCTCAATTCATTTAACAATGGTTGAGCGCCGTAAATCCTAGACAAGCGGCTAATTGTCGATTTGAAAACGACGAATGCACGATATATCATTTAGTAGAGAAACCAAATTCGATCATCAGGTAGATCTCGGCCACAAACGAGTTTTAGCTTTTATGGCAACAGCCTTTAAATATCCGATAGTCAGAACCACTCCGGCGCGTCCGCTTGCTCCGGGCATTATACTAATGGCCTTAGTTCTGGCGGTAACGTTTCTGGCTCTTGTGCTCAACAGCGATCTGACGGATGAGTTTCCCTATCTTTATCTTCTGCCGTGGATATTAGCTCTCGCTGCCGTTTTTTTGATACCGAGCGTTATTTTGTATTATCAAGGGAAGCTGACTCTTTATAACCCGTTGGTGTTTGCCACCTGGTCGTATTTTTTTCCTGCGTTCGTAGTAGGTGGGCTTATGCTGACCTCCGGTTGGTCACAGCCTTTTTTTCTAAGTTTTATTCAAGATGCCGAGTATAATCTGCCATACACAATTGTTCTTATAATGGTCGGTTTTGGCACCCTCGCGCTCGGTTATTTCTCTTCGTTAGGCTTTAAGGCCGGCATTCTGATCGAAAGGTATCTGCCCAATCGGGATTATCAAGCTTCGGCAATGGTCGTTCCGGGAATTTGCCTTCTTTTGCTGGGGATTTTTAATTCTATCGGGGCTTTAATTCTCGGTGTTATCGGTTATCAGCGAGCCGTAGCCTTTGAGTCATACGACGGCCTTGTGTTTTTGACCACTCTATTCTGGATGCAGGGAACATTTCTTTTATGGTACACGATATTTAAGCAGCGGACGTTGAACATACAAACCTTTGTCATTATGGTTTTGCTGTTCACTGCTTCGATCATAAAAGCATTGTATTCGGGCAATCGCGCCGGGCTTTTACAGGCTTTCATTGTCGTTATACTGGCATTTCTACTCTCAGGCAGGCGCTTCAACTTTACAAAAAGTGTCGTGGCCGGTGCAATTCTTGCTGTCTGTCTAGTCGCAGGTATGATTTACGGAACTACTTTTCGGAATGTAAAAGGCTCCGAGTCGCAGGTTTCTATCGATGAATACACCACGAATATCCTGGATACCGTCGATAAAGTAGGCAGCTCTGACGCTCGGAATGCCATGGAACTCGGTTTTCTCAGTCTTGCGGAACGCATCGATACCCTAAGTTCCGTTGCGGTTGTCGTATCGAGTTACGAGCAGCTGGTCCCATATGAAGAGAGTTATGGCCTGGATAATAACATCTGGAAGGATATTTCAACTTTTTTTATCCCGCGCGTGCTGTGGAAGGAAAAACCAGTCGCTTCGGAACCTCACAAATACAGCGATCTGTACTTCAATTATGCTGACAATTCCTTTGCAATTACTCCAATCGGCGATTTGCTTCGTAACTACGGGCCGATTGGAGTTCCAATAGGCATGTTTATATTCGGGATTATACTGCGTATGATTTACCGGGCATTGATCGAAGACCAGCCAAAACTCGTGTCACGCGTTACGCTTTATTTCATGTTACTTTTGGCCATATCATATGAAAGTTTCTATGGTTCGCTGGTTCCGGTTCTTTTCAAAATTGGAATTACATCGCTGCTTGGAATTCTTATTGTAAACATCATTGCCAAGAGCATGGGCTATCGCAAAACAGCGGCGGCAAACTAATTTCGAATCTGGCTATTTATTCCATAATGATAGTTTTTACTAACGGTTGTTTCGATATTCTTCATCCGGGACATGTCGATCTTCTTAAACGTGCAAAAGCACTTGGAACGAAGTTGATCGTAGGGATTAACAGCGACGCATCGGTCCGAAAAATAAAGGGAGACGGACGCCCTTTTCAGAGCCATGATGATCGTGCGGCCATCCTTGCAGCCCTTGAGTCGGTGGACGAAGTTGTTATTTTTGAGGAGCTTACGCCGGAAACGTTAATTCATCGAATTAAGCCTGATGTATTGGTAAAAGGCGGCGATTGGAAGGTAGGTGAGATTATCGGTGCCGATTTTGTATTAAAACAACACGGTGGACAAGTTCTTTCACTGCCTCTTTTAGATGGATTTTCGTCGAGTAAAATATTAGATAAGCTGCGCGCTCCGGCTAAAGCCTCTTACGGCAATAGTAACGATGTTACAGCCGCTTCACTCTCACAGCACATAGATGTTTTTCAAACTATTGCGGAATTTAATTCAAGCGTCATAAACGAGTGTGCGGAGCTGATCATCGAAACATTTAAAAATGGAAGTAAACTTCTATTATGCGG
>JACDAY010000394.1 GCA_013695195.1 Blastocatellia bacterium
GGCCTCGATCTGAAAGGCGGCTCGCATCTGGTAATGCGGGTCAAGACTGACGAGTATCTGAAAAAATTGACGGAAAGTAGCGCTCAGGCGGCATTGACCGCTGCACAGGACGTGAAACTGCCGGTAACCGGAAACAACATCGTTGCTGAAAACGGGACTTATTCAATTGCCCTTGAATTGAGTGATCCGACGCAGGCGGCGGCCGTGATCGACGAAGTCCGCAAAAAGGTCGATTTCGTCAACTGGAGCGAGTCAACGAGCGGAAACACGATCACTTGGAGTCTGCCTTCGAATATTCAAACCGTTTTCAAAAATCAGGCTGTCGAACAGGCTCTCACGATCATCGAAAGCCGTATCAATGCATTGGGAGTGAAGGAACCGACACTTCAGCGGCATGGTGCTGAGTCCTCGGGACAGATTCTACTTCAAATGCCCGGTGTCGATGACCCGGAGCGCGTTAAGGACATAATCGGTGCTGAATCCAGGCTTGAACTCATGAAGATCGTCAGCCCGCCGAATCCTTCGCCGGTTCAAATTTATCCGACTGAACAAGCCGCTTTGCAATCTGTCGGCGGTACTATTCCGCCGAATCGCCGTATAATGTCGTATGCCGAGCGCGATGAAACAACCGATCCGGCCATCCCGACACCACCGGACCAGCCGAAACAGTTCGTTGTGGTCGAATATCCCGCAGTCGTTGACGGCAGCGAGCTCCGCGATGCAAATGCGATTTCGCAATCCGGAAATGAAAGCGATTATCAGATCTCGTTTTCCTTCAAACCTTCCGGAGCGCAAAAATTCGGCGATTGGACCGGTAAAAATATCAATAATTATATGGCCGTGGTTCTAAACGGCGAGGTTAAATCCGCCGCTTATATTAGGTCTCAAATATTCGACCAGGGTGAGATTTCAGGGCGTTTCTCGAAAGCGACGGCCGACGATCTGGCGTTGACGCTGCGTTCTGGAGCATTGCCGGCGAAAATCGAATATCTGGAAGAAAGGACGGTCGGGCCCAGTCTCGGCGCCGACTCTATTCGTTCCGGTGTAACGGCATCACTCGCAGGACTTATATTTATCGTCTTATTTATGCTGGTCTACTATCGCGGTTCGGGAATTAATGCTGTCATCGCTCTTGTGCTGAATCTTCTTTTGACTTTAGCCGCCCTGATTGTCGTCGACTCCACGTTGACGCTGCCCGGAATCGCGGGTTTGATTCTCGGTATCGGCATGGCGGTTGATTCGAACGTACTTATTTTCGAAAGAATGCGCGAAGAGCTGCGTGCCGGAAAGGATGTGGCAAAGGCTGTGAGTATTGGATTCGACCGAGCGTTTATCACGATCATTGACACGCACGTTACCACCATTCTTTCCGCCATCATTTTGTACCTTTACGGTTCCGGGCCGATCCGAGGCTTTGCCGTTACGCTGATCCTCGGCTTGTTGATAAACTTGTTCTCGGCGGTTTTTGTATCCCGCACTATCTTTATGTGGATACTTGAACGAAACCCGGAAATGAAGAAATTGAGTATCTAAAGGATTTGCGATTTAGATTTGCGATTTGCGATTGAAAGACAACGATATAGCAAATCGCAAATCGCAAATCTAAAATAAAATAATGTTTCAAATTTTTACCAATATTAATGTCGACTGGATGGGATGGCGAAAGCCGCTCATTGCGGTATCTATACTTGTACTTTTGGCCGGGCTGATTTCGGCGATCGGAAGACAATTGACTCCCGGCGGAACTGATGCGTTCAATCTGGGCGTCGATTTTCAGGGCGGAACGGTTATCACGGCGAAATTCAAACAAAAACCTTCAATCGACGAGATACGCGCGGCATTGAACAGTGTCGGAATAAACGAGCCGATCATACAGGATTCGACCGATAAACAGGACGAGGTGTTGATCAAAGTCCCTCTTTTCCAGGATGTTGAAGCGGCTTCTCCGGAAGGAATTGATGCTGCCGCCGGTGAAACAGCTCGCAACACACAAGTCGACAGAGGGCGTGAGACGGTCAAAAGGGCATTGGACTCTTTCGGTCAGGAAGCAGCGCCAACCCAATCTCTTCAACAAGACGAAGCGGCAGCTTATAAAATCGTCGGAACTGATTCCGTAGGGCCGGTCGCGGGAGCGCAGCTTCGCACGCAGGCCATCCAGGCAACTCTTCTCGGATTGGTTGTGATTCTTTTATTTATAGCCTTTCGATACGACTGGACTTATGCCGCCGGAGCGGTAATTGCAGTGTTCCACGATGTTCTCGTAACGCTTGCGTTCTTTTCAGTGTTTCAATGGGAAATCAGCCTTACGGTGCTTGCAGCTTTACTGACGCTGGTCGGTTTTTCGGTCAACGACTCCATCGTCATTTTCGACCGAATACGTGAAAATTTATCTTTGCACCGCGATAAATCACTCTATAATCTTACTAACGATTCTATCAACCAGACAATGTCACGGACGATCGTTACCAACGGCCTGGTATTTCTGTCCGTTTTAGCGCTTGTTTTGTTCGGTGGCGAAGTCCTGCGAGGCTTTTCGCTCGCTTTGTTTGTCGGGTCGATCACCGGAACTTTTTCGACGATCGCAATTGCAAGCCCGATCGCCATATGGTGGCAGAGCAAGCTGGGAGCGGCAGCGGTAAAAGAAATACCTATTCAGCAATCGGGTCAAAAAATGGCATCCGCCTCACGCAGGTCGGTTACACGCCGGCCGGTTACGAGGTAATCGAGTAGAGATGGGATTCGTCGCTCACGGTGTTTGACTTGCTGGTTTATGTAAGAAGTCAGGAACCCGGTCGCTGGCTCTCGCGGTTATGACCGCGCTCCGCCAATCAAAATTTGATTGAAACTTCATGGATTTTCGGTTTCTCAAAAAAACTTGCGTAATCTACAGGTTTAATAAAGTTTATTCTTGACTTTGCGAAACTAAAAAATTAGACTTCTAACGTTGCTGGTCAATTCAATATTTCGTGTCTGCTTTTCCCCGTTTTTAATTCTGTTAAAACGGGATACGTAGAGCTTTTTTGTACACATTGCCGGCAAAGAACCATTTTGCCCCGCACTTAATGATAAAAAGTTCAACGTAGAAAGCCTGATTTTTCGATGTCGATCCGACGTGCATGGAGACGTTAATAACAACTCGGAGTCCGGTTTTTATCATCAAAAAGCAGTAGTAAGATTTCGATCCTTGACCTGGTTTGGCACCGGAAAAGTGGGAGGACATTAGGATGTTAGATCAATTAGTCGAATCAAGAAGCCATGCGAGCGAGGACACGCGGCGAAGCAGTTTTCTGCTTACGACGTTTATTATCCTGGCGACGATTCTTATGAGCGCATGGCTGTACAGCCTTTTTGCAAAAGATTACGGCATGGGCGGTGACGAGCTTTCACTCGAAACATTGGTTGCCCCGCCGGTTATCGAAGAAGCCCCGGAACCGGAGCCGGAGAAGCCGCCGGAAGAGAAGCAAAAAGATCCGAACGTGGACGTGCGAAAAGAGATCATCGCGAGCATGGATGAGCCTCCGCCGAAAGACCCGCCCAAAATTAGTATAGAGAGACAGACAATTCCGCCGCGGGATCCGAACAAATATACTGTTAAGGGCGATATTAATTTCAGTGCTGCAAATGCACCGCCTGCGGATTACAAAGGGCCGGTAAACACCGGCGGAACCGGAAGCGACAGCGGAGTGACCGGCGGCGGCGGAACATCCGAAACCGCGGCTCCCGGACCGCCACCGCCACCGCCACCAGCGCCAAAGCCGAAAATTACTAAGCCTGTTTCTGGCGGCGTATTGAACGGTAAAGCTACCAGCTTGCCGAAACCGCCGTACCCGGCAGCTGCGAGAGCAGTTCGGGCAGGCGGCCAGGTCGTTGTACAGGTTGTGATCAGCGAATCCGGCAGCGTCATTTCTGCAAGCGCGACCAGCGGCCATCCGCTGCTTCGGGCCGCAGCGGTCGCGGCAGCCCGCAGCGCGAAGTTCAGCCCGACCCAGCTTTCGGGTCAACCGGTGAAGGTGTCCGGTATTATCACATATAACTTCACTCAGTAGATGACTATGAAATAGTTGAGAAACGGCTCTTGCGGGCGGGCACCGTTTCTCAACTCAAAGCTTTAATCTTTAATATAGTGTAATCATAAAATTCGTTTAATCTCTTTGGAGGAAAAATCATGACTCTTTTCGCTAGCCTTATGGGCTCTCTTTTAATGTTTGCCGCTGAAGGAAAGATATCGTTCGGCATCTACGATATTGCATCCAGTTTAACAATTCCGGGATGGATCGTTATTGCAACGCTTTTGATCCAATCGGTCTATATGATCGCCGTCGGGATAGAGCGTTGGCTTACCTACAATAAAGCGAAGCAGCAGTCGCGGCAGTACGCGCCGAAAGTTGCAATGGCTTTGAAAAACAGCAATATTGATGAAGCGATCAACATCAGCGACAAACATAAGGATTCGCATCTGGCGATGGTCGTATCGTCCGGCCTGAAGGAATTTGCCGCACACCAGGGCAATACGGACATTTCGGCAGATGAAATGGAAGCATCGAAACGTGCTTTAGATCGGGCAATAGCTGTTAAAACAGCCGAGTTGAAACGCGGCCTGGCCGGTTTGGCGACGGTTGGATCGACCGCTCCGTTTGTCGGATTGTTTGGAACCGTTGTGGGAATTATCGGTGCTTTCGTCGCTTTGGCACAGGCTGAAAATGCCGGTATCGGCGCGGTTGGTGCCGCTATTGCCGAAGCTTTGGTCGCGACTGCCTTCGGTATCGCCGTGGCTGTACCTGCTGTGTGGTTGTTTAATTATTTTACGAATAAAGTAACGAGTTTTGGCGTTGAAATGGAAAATTCTGCATCCGAGCTGGTCGATTATTTCATCAAACAACGTACAAAGGCTTTAAGAGGCTAATTGCCATGTGTCTTTAGTTTTATTTACAAGGGAGAATAGTTGCCATGGGTGCACAAATCGGGGGAACCGATGAATATAATTCGGAGATCAATGTAACTCCGATGGTAGACGTAATGCTGGTGCTGTTGATCATCTTTATGATCGTTACGCCGCTCCTGCAATCCGGCGTCACGGTCAATCTTCCCAAAGACTTGAATACACCGGAAGAAGATTCGGAGATTACCAAGGATACGTCAGTCGTCATTACGATTCCCGATAATAATAACTTCTACGTCGGGAAGGAGCCGTTTCCGATCACGTCATTGGGAGAAAAAATCCAAAGCATGATGAAGGACAAGGCGCCCGATAAGCGTATCGTTTATATCAAAAGCGGCGTTGAAGTGGATTACGGTACTGTTGTGGAAGCAATCGATGTAATCCGTAAACAGGACATCGACAAGATAGGACTGGTCGCCGACAAGAAAAAAACTGGAGCGCCGCCTGCTCAATAACGGGCGGGCAGACTTCGTTTCCGAATTTTAGGAGTAATTGAATTATGGCAATGTCATCAGGCGGTTCCTCGGAAGGGGCTGTACCGCACATCAACGTAACACCTTTGATCGACGTTTTGTTAGTGCTTTTGATCATCTTTATGGTCATCACGCCTGTAAAACCGAGCAAATTCGAGGCGAAGGTTCCGGCCGAGCCGAAAAACGAGCAGCAGCTTGACGTAAAGCCTAACCCGCTGACGCTGGTCGTTGCAGTAAATAGAGACAACAAGGCGATAACCTTAAATAACGAGCCTGCCGGGACAGTGGACGACGCAACTGCACTGACAGGCAGCTTGGCGGAGATTTTCAAACAGCGTGAAAATAACGGCGTGTTCCGCGAAGGTACTAACCAGGTTGAGAAAACAATCTTTATCAAATCGCCTACCTCTGTTAGATACGGCGATGTGGTTAAGGTGATAGACGCGGCCAAAATGGCCGGCGCTCAACCGATAGGTTTGCAGATTGACGATCTAACTGAATAAATACTACCCGATATATAGAGGCCGGGCCGCGTTTAAGCCTTCTTATATTCCGGGTCTGATATGGAGTCGAATAATGAGATTATCTCGTTCAGGGGTATTTGTTTTACTAACTTTAGCAGTATTTCTAACCACTAATTGTAACTACTATGACCGCGTCATGTCCAGAAAAAATCTGGTCGACGGTTCGCTTGCTTACAAGGAAAGAAAGTTTGATGAGGCAGAGGATCTTTTCAAAAGAGCTGCAGCCCGCGATCCCGACGGATCTACGGTTGAAGGAAAAACTGCCCAGCTTTTCCTTGCAAGGACACTCCATTCAAGATATATAGGGAACCGCTCAGATAAATCGATTGCGGAAGCAGCGATCGCGGAGTATCAAAAGTCTTTGGATTTAGATAAGAACGACCAGAGCTCATATAAAGCAATCGCCAGTTTGTACGAAAACCTTCAGAGGACAGATGACTGGCAGCAGTGGGTAACGGCCCGTGCAAACAATACTTCCATCGAACCGCAGTTTCGCGCGGAAGCACTTACTTCATTGGCCGCCAGGCAAAATACGTGTGCAAATGAAGTAAGCGACACAGAAGCTACTAAGAAAACTGTTCAAAGAGACGGAAAGGATGTGTTTCAGTTCGTAAAACCGGCCAGCGATGAAGAGTTTCAAAAGCTCCGGCAATGCGTTGCCCGGGGGACCGAATTGATCAATCAGGCAGTTGCACTTGAACCCGACGCGGTCAAGAACGCCGGCAGCTTGAATGTTGAATCGCTTTCCGATGTACAGCTCAAAGACAACACCGATCTTATTAAAGCATTCGAATCTGCGAGGTCATACAAGGCGAGTTTGACCCTTCAGGCGATGCGTCTTGCGGAAATGGAAGGCCGCACTGCCGACCGCGACCGGCTTAAGCAAGAGGCTGATAAAGCAAGAGCAGAGTTTGTAGCTCTCAGTGATGTTGGTAAAGCGCTGCAGGCTAAGACCGAAGAGCGGGTTGCGGTAAAGAAAGAAGAGGCGAACGCAAACACAGCAAACGCAAACAGGAATTAATTTTGAATAAGTTTTTTTGGATCGGGTGGTGCTCAACGGTAGGGCATCACCTTTTGTTTGCTTTAAATAAAGAAGGTGTGTTGATATCAACCGCGTTAGCGTTTGTTTGAAATTTAGCCGTGGGTTTTAACCCAAGGTGGTGAATAATGAAATATCCGTCCTCGCGTGAGCGACGATTGAACATTAAATAGATCTGTATTCAGACGTCGCTAACGCGACGAGATTGTATGCCGAATGACCGTGGGTTGAAACCCACGTCTAAATTCAAAAATGTCTCTATGCGACAAAATAAGGTATTTAATATGTAAAATAGAAGCCGGGTAATATGATTCGCATCGAAGACGTCATAGAAAAAGTAGAAAGAAACCGTCCGGAACCTGACATCGATCTTATCAGGCGGGCTTATCTGTTTTCTGCTCTGCATCATCGCGGCCAAAAAAGGGCGTCGGGTGAGCCGTATCTCGTCCATCCACTCGAGGTCGCGGATATTCTGGCCGAAATGAGGCTCGATGAAGTGAGCGTTTCCACGGGACTTCTCCATGACGTAGTTGAAGACACACTCGTCGATCTCGAAACAATAAAGTCCTATTTTGGCGACGAGATCACGCACCTCGTTGACGGCCTTACCAAGATAGCCCACATCAGCAACCTTTCGAAAGAAAAACAGCAGGCAGAAAACGTCCGCAAAATGGTTCTGGCGATGATCACGGATGTCAGGGTGGTGCTGATAAAACTTGCCGACCGGCTTCACAATATGCGGACGATGCAGTTTCTAAAGCCCGAAAAACGAGTACGAATTTCACAGGAAACGCTCGATATTTACGCTCCAATTGCTCATCGACTCGGTATGGGAAAGATGCGGAGCGAGCTTGAAGACCTTTCATTTCAAAATCTCTATCCCGAGGAATATAGGCGCCTTTCCCGGGAAGTAGAAGCCCGCCGCCCCGAGCTCGAAGCCGTTCTCGAACGAATCAAAGAAACGATCCAGCAAAAGCTAAAGGAAAACGACGTTCCTTTTGTAGAAGTCGAAGGGCGCGTAAAACGCTTATATTCTCTTTGGAAAAAGCTCAAAAAGCAGAAGCTGATGATAGAGCAGGTTTACGATCTGATCGCCGCCCGCATTATTACCGCAAACGATCGAAAGTACTGCTATCTGACTTTAAGCGTTGTTCACGACATCTGGACGCCGATTCCTGAAAGATTCAAGGATTGGATCGCTATTCCGCGCGATAATTTGTATCAATCTCTCCATACTTCCGTCATCGGGGACGGCGGGCAGACCTTTGAGGTTCAGATCAGAACCGAAGAGATGCACAGGATCGCCGAGCAGGGCGTCGCGGCACATTGGCGGTACAAAGAAAGCAAGCTTGGAGCGAACGATGACGGCGAAAGCCTGGACGAGCTTCGCAAGACTGTCGAAAAACTCCTGCTTCCCCTGGTGGAAAATACCGAAGACGGCGAGGATTCGGAAGATTTCATAGAATCGCTAAAGCTCGATCTTTTTCCAAAAGATGTTTACGCATTTACCCCCTTGGGAAAAGTTATACAATTACCGCGTGGCTCCACGCCGCTTGATTTTGCCTATGCCATTCACTCCGAAGTCGGCGACACATGCACGGGAGCTAAGATCAACGGCCGGATCGTTCCCCTCAAAACCGAACTTCAGAACGGCGACGTGATCGAGATTCTGACCACGGCCAACTCCAAGCCTTCGCGCGACTGGCTAAATCATGTCGTTACGTCGAAAGCCAGAAACAGAATCCGCCATTGGATCGCCGAACAGCAGCGGGCCGATTCGATCGACATCGGCCGCCGGCTTTTGGAAAAGGAAGCCGATAGGTTCCACGTCGCCCATAAAAAGCTGATTAATAACGACGCCGAGATGAAACGCATTGCAAATGAATACGGGCTCGGACGCCCCGAAGACCTGCTTGCGTCTATAGGCTACGGCAAAACACTGCCCCGGAATGTTATCGGTAAATTCCTGGGCGCCGAGAAATTTGCCGAGCTCGATCCGGAGAAGCGAAAAGAAACCCGTATGGAAAGCGGGATGAAGGCGGTGAAGAAATTCATCGGAATGGGCGAGGATGCGATCGTCGTCAAAGGGATCGATAATCTTCTGACGACACGCGGGCGATGCTGTAATCCGCTTCGAGGCGAGGACATCATTGGTTATATCTCGCTCGGCAAAGGTATCGTCGTCCACAATAAACGCTGTAAGAATGTTGCTCAATTGATGATTAATAAGGACCGGATCGTGGAAGTGGAATGGGCCAAGGCTCAAAAGGAGGAAATTCAATCCGTGGCGATTCTTGTAACAACCGAAAACCGTACAGGAATGCTGGCAGGAATAACTAATGCCATTGCCGACATAAAAACTGGCATTCGTGATGCGAGGGCCAACGTTTCGCGTGACGACAAAGGTTTGATCGAAGTTACCGTCGAGGTTTTCGATAAAAAACACCTCGACCGCGTTGTAAGCGCGATAGGAAACGTGCCGGGTGTTATTGCCGTCGAGCGCATGAATGCCTAAATTATCCCAATATCACTGATTCCAAGCTGTTACTTGTAAGGTGATTTTTGAATAGCCTCCGCTTCTCCTGGTATACTTTAATTTATCCCGTGGTTCAGCCTTCTTAAAATCAGGTTAAGTTTGAGCAGAATTCTTAACAAGCATTGATCATTTTTAATAGGTTTTGGTTTGCAGCAAATCCGCTGCTTGCATTATCAACTCAGGCGTGTTAGAATCGCCAAATTCTTTCAAGATCAAGATGCTCGATCTCGAGCACACTCTTATAGACATCAAATTTTTTATCGCGGGAAATACGCCAGTGTTTTTCTTTCTTCTATTTCTGATTTGCCTTCTTACTTAATTTTCTAATTTGAAGCATGAATGTCGTTCCACTACGGCGAAATAAAATAACAAAAGGAGTTAAAAAATGACAAGATTTCTGGGAGTTTTATTTGGAACAATACTGGTCGCGCTAGTTTTGGCTTTGATGCCCCCTCAAAAAGCTGAGAGCCAGGAAAGAATGGAAAGCGCCGGAGGGAACAACAAGATAATAAAGTCTGAACGAGCGATACCTAACCGCTACATAGTGGTTCTTGAGGATTGGGCTGCAGGCGAGCGGGGCGGCCAGTCGAACTCGCGGGGTGTCGCAGACGAACTTCAGTTGGTTTATGGCGGACGTATCGACCGGGTGTTCCGGCATGCGGTGAACGGTTATTCGGCCGAAATGAGCGAAAGGCAGGCTGACGCTTTGAGTCGCGATTTGCGGGTGAAATACATTGAAGAAGACGGAGAGATGTTCGCCAATGCTACGCAGAATAATGCGACGTGGGGTCTTGATCGCATAGACCAGCGCGATATGCCGTTGAATGGAACGTATATTTATAACGCGACGGGTGCAGGTGTCAGGGCGTATATCATAGATTCAGGCATTCGGTCGACGCATAATGAATTCACTGGACGTGTGCAAACGGGCTATACTGCGATCAGCGACGGCCGCGGGACCGATGACTGCAACGGCCACGGCACTCACGTGGCGGGAACGACCGGCGGGACCGTGTATGGCGTGGCGAAGAGCATTACGTTTGTTCCGGTTCGGGTTTTGAACTGTCAGGGTTCCGGAACTACGAGCGGCGTTATAGCCGGAGTTGACTGGGTTACCGCCAATCATGTTAAACCTGCGGTTGCGAATATGAGCCTCGGCGGCGGGGCATCGTCTTCTCTTGACACGGCGGTAGATAATTCAATAAGCGCCGGAATTACGTACGCCGTGGCGGCGGGTAATGACAACCTGAATGCTTGTAACTATTCGCCGGCCCGGGTAGCTACAGCAATAACCGTAGGAGCTACGACAAATTCTGATGCCCGCGCATCATACTCAAATTTTGGCAGTTGCCTCGATATTTTCGCGCCCGGAAGCTCCATCACCTCAGCGTGGGACGACAGCAATACCGCTACCGCTACCATTAGCGGAACATCGATGGCGTCACCGCACGTAGCGGGCGTTGCGGCGTTGTATCTTGAAGGAAATCCCTCGGCTTCACCCGCCTCGGTTCGTTCGGCAATCGTCGGAAATGCAACATCGGGCAAGGTTACAAGCGCAGGTACCGGCTCAGTAAATTTACTGCTTTACTCTGGCTTTATCGGCGGCGGCGGTGGCAATCTTTCGCCGACATCCTCTTTCACGTTCTCATGTACTGATGTGACTTGCAGTTTCGATGGAAGCGGATCAAGCGACTCCGACGGATCCATCTCAAGCTACTCCTGGAATTTCGGAGACGGGACGAACGGAAGTGGTTCGACAGTTAGCAAAACCTTCGGAGCTGCGGGAACTTATACGGTAACACTGACCGTAACTGATAACGACGCAGCAACCGGCAGTCAGAGCCAGAATGTAACAGTATCATCCTCTGGCGGCGGCGGGATAACGATATCAGTGCTGCCATACAAGGTCAAAGGCTCTCAGCGTGTGGATGTTACCTGGAGTGGAGCCGGCGGGACGACTGTTGATATCTTTCGCAATACTACGAAGATAACTACCGCTAATGACGGTTTCCATACCGATGATATCGGAGTAAAGGGCGGCGGGTCTTATACTTATCGTGTTTGCGAGGCTGGAACCTCTATCTGTTCAGTAAATGCTACCGCAAGTTTTTAGCGGGTTGAACGGCACTCTTTTGGTAGAACCATGCGGCGGCGAAGCGTTTGCTTTCGTCGCCGTTTTACTTTTGAAGGACAAACCTGCTAACATTCGCCTTTTGCTATATCGGGTTTCACGGTAAATACAACTTAAATGAAAGAAATTGTTTCTACTGAAAATGCTCCAGGAGCGATCGGTCCTTATTCGCAGGCAATCAAAACCGGTAATCTGGTGTTCTGTTCCGGTCAGATTCCTATCGATCCGGAAACAGGCGAGTTTGTTTCCAGCTATGTTGCCGAACAAACGGAACAGGTTTTAAAGAATTTGAGCGCCGTTCTCGAAGCCGCCGGGACTAGCCTGGATGCAGTTGTAAAAACAACGGTTTTTCTAACAGATATGGGCGATTTTAACGCTATGAACGAGATTTACGGAAGATATTTTAATGATAATAAACCGGCGAGAGCGACCGTACAGGCGGCAAGACTGCCGAGGGACGCGAAAGTCGAGATAGATTGTATTGCGGTGATAGCATAACGCCGGCTGGAAGCAGGATGGCAGTAGGCGCTTATCGGTACAACCGCCAAGATGTCGGCGTTACAAAGAAAAGCCAAGCGCCGATTAATAGCGTTTGGCAACCATATTCCTAAAAATTTTATCAAAGAAGATTACGCCGCTTTTACGATTTTGCCCGATTTTATGCAACGGGTGCATACTTTCATTCGCCCGTTGCCGCCGGCGGGAAGCTGGACACGGACTGGCTGTAAATTGGGATTAAAGCGTCGCCGGGTTTTGTTATTCGCGTGTGAAACATTGTTTCCGAATTGCGGGCCTTTGCCGCATACTTCGCATCGTTTAGCCATAAATTAGTGCCTCCGAGTAATAATTGAGGTGTATTTAATAAGAAGTTTTACAAAAACTCAAAAATAAATTTTATATCAAATAATCACGCATGTAGTCAAGTTATAACACATGCGGGGATTTTTAAGGAGTAGAAGCCACAGTGCAAAATTTTAAGTTCAGGATCTTTTCATATACGATGGCGGTAATTTTTGCCGTCATCTTCGGTGCTTGTTCGGGCGACATCGGCTCGAATGCCGGAGGTGGGTTGGCCAATCCGAATCAGGTTGCGGCAAGCGTAAACGGAACGGAAATAAAGATGGAAGAGCTCGAAAAGGCAATAAAGGCTCAAGGGCAGGGCGAGGAAGCAAGAATGTCTCCGCTCGAGCTTGCTTCAGCCCGTCTCAGCGTCCTGCAGCAATTGATACAGACCGAAGTGATGTTCCAAAAAGCTCAAAAGGAGCAAACTGTTCCTTCCGAAGAAGAAATAACAGTCGAAGTCAACAAACGAAAAACTTCGAGCGGTCTTTCCGCCGAAGAGTTTTCAAGACAGATGAATCTCGCTGGCGAAACCGAACAAAGCTGGCGTGAAAATGTAAAGAAGGAACTCGCGCTTCAAAAATTGCAGGAGAAGATAGCGGGCAAAGTTGACGCTCCTAAAGACAGCGAAATCGACGCTTTCTATAACGGCAACAAGGATCAGTTTAAAAACAAACGCGGTGCTGAACTGGCCGCAATTGTGATCGACCCGGCAAATAGCGGACAGGGCGACACAACTACAAACCAGGACCAGGCGAATGCAAAGGCGAAGGAAATCGGACAGCGGGCGCTTACGGGTGCCGACTTTGCAACGCTTGCGCGTGAAGCCAGTGAAGACCTGCAAACACGTTCGAAGGGCGGTGATTGGCGTTATTTCACCGAGGATGAGTTAAAACAAACAATGCCCGCCGGTGTTGCCGAGTATGTGATGACCAAAATGCAGAACGGCCAGATCATACCGCAGGCTATTCCGCTTGAGGGCAAGCTTTTAATTATTAAACTCCAGCGGAAACAGGAAACTGACGAAGATCTAACACTTGAAAGTCCCGGCGTCCGCCAGCGTGTAACCGAACTATTAATTAATGGCCGTAAAAGCCTGCTCTGGCAGTCTTATGCCGCGATGGCAATAAA
>JACDAY010000033.1 GCA_013695195.1 Blastocatellia bacterium
CTTCCGTCAAAATGTGCCTGTAAGGTAACAATTTGCATATTTTTAACTCACCTTTCTAAAGATTACCACGGCTTCTTTGCTCTTCTTCAATCAAAACAACAACTCTTTGAAATTGCCTTTGCATTGAATTGGCCGCTGAGTTACTCGGCGGGCGGCCTTCATCATCAACATTGCACGCTACGTTCACAATTTCCGGATTGGGAATGCAGTCTCCGTTACGCAAAGAGCAGCCGTTCTTCTAAACGGCCCGAATGTGAAGATTTTGTCCGTAGAAAGTTTCATTACCGTTCTCAGAAGGCGCATTGTAACGTATGTGCAGCCGAAAAAATATTATTTTATCACGAAGAAAATCCATGAATTTTTTATTGGTGTATTCGATCCGGTTGATTTTGTTTTGGTTAACACTTTTCCAGACTGCAATCCGTACCCGGCGATTAAATCTTCATTTGAAAAGCCCTCTTCCAAACCAAACGGTATTTCTGTATTCTTACGTTCAAGATGTCTCCAATTGCCATAACGCTAGTCCTTCTGGTGGTCGCAATAATACTTTTTGCCACCGAGAAATTACCCGTCGATGTCGTGGGAATACTCCTCGTGCTCGCATTGATAATGACGCGGGTATTGACGGTGCAGGAAGGGGTTGCGGGTTTTGGAAACGATATAATCATCACGATCGCCGGATTATTCATACTGGTCGGCGGCTTAATCAAGACGGGTATCGTTGACCTGATCGGGCGGCGGCTTTACCGGTTGGCCGGTGATAATGAATTTGTTCTTATTGCCCTGATTATGACCGTAGCGGCTGCGTCGGCATCTGTTCTGAAAAACACAACGACGACGGCGATGTTTTTGCCGGTTATAATCGGCCTTGCCGCAAAAGCAAAAGTTGCCCCATCGAAGCTGCTGATGCCGCTCGCCTTCGGGGCGATTCTGGGCGGAAGCTGCACGCTGATAGGGACATCCACGAATCTCGCCGTAAGCGGCGCAATAACGCGATACGGGCTGGCGCCCTTTTCGATGTTTGAGCTGACGACCGTCGGCATTGTCATTTTTGCCGCAGGCATGTTTTACATGCTTGTTCTCGGCAGGAAAATGCTTCCGAATCGCGGCGGCGGCACGTCTTTAACCGACGATTACAGTATCCGTGAATACATTTCCGAGCTTGTCGTATTGCCGAATTCAAGGCTGGTCGGAAAAACGCTCGGCGAGTCAAACATAAACATCGAGCTCGAATTGAATGTTCTCGGCATAATCCGAGGTGATGAAAAACGGATAGCGCCGAGTGCGAACGAAGGGATTGAAGCCGGCGACCTTTTGATCGTCGAGGGGACGATAGATGATATCCTGCGTGTCAAGGAAGAGGTCGGCTTGGAGATCAAGCCCGATTTCAAACTCAATGACGGCGTTCTGGAAAGTGACAGCGTCGAACTGTTTGAAGTGATGGTAATGCGGGACTCGCGTCTCGTAGGCCAGACTCTGAAAAGCGTGCGCTTCAGGCAAAATTATGCGCTCACCGTGCTCGCGATCAATCGCCACGGCGAAACATTTATCAACAAATTAAGCGGCGTTAACCTAAAGTTCGGCGACGTTTTGCTCGTTCAGGGAACGCGCAACGAGATCGAACCGCTCGTTGTGGAAGGGGAAATGCTCCTGCTCGAAGACGTTTCGGCAAGCAGCATGCGGATCGAAAAACGCAAATGGGCAATCGCTGCATTTTTACTTTTTCTTACTTTGTCGCTGTCGAAGATCGTTATCGGCTTCGATATTCCGCTTGCGGTCTGCGTTTTGTCCGGGGTTATGCTGCTCCTTGCAACAAAAACCGTCCGCCACTCTGAAATATACTCGCTGATCGATTTTCGCCTGCTCGTGCTTATCGCCTGCATGATGAGCTTTGGCGTCGCGATGGAAAAAACCGGAACCGATATTTTCCTTGCGGGTTATATCGAAGATTACTTCGGCCTGTATGGCCCAACTGCGGTGCTGGCCGGATTTTTCCTGCTGACGGTTATTTTGACCCAGCCGATGTCGAATCAGGCCGCCGCGCTTGTCGTTCTCCCGATCGCCGTAAAAACCGCCGTCGCTCTCGGCCTAAACCCGCGAACCTTCATCGTCGCCATCACCTACGCCGCGTCGTTCTCATTCATCACGCCCCTTGAACCGGCCTGCGTCCTCGTCTATACGCCCGGCCGCTACCGCTTTATGGATTTTGTAAAAATAGGCACGCTTTTAACTGTAATCGCATTCATCGTATCGATAATCCTGGTCCCCGTATTCTGGCCGTTTTAGGTGTATTTCAGAAATTACAACAAGAGGCTACGGCATTACATCAATCCGTCCCAAAAGTAGTTGATCAAATCTTGCGAAAGGAATTGACTTTGCCTAATGCATTCCGCCGTGTTTCCTTAAACGGCTAATTTCTCTTAGCGACAGGCCTCGTTTGATAATAATAATTAGGCCGATGGCGGTCCAAAACAGAATGCGGCCCTTTCGAATAATCGCGAGCGTTACGCCTATCCCTGCGCCGAGTGCGACGGTTTCGGCGACAAATTGGGCGCCGGCCTCATCGACTCCGATTAGAAACGGCACCAGCTTAAAGATTATTGTGATCAGGCGGCTGACGGATTCGAGCAGGAATGCATTAAGCATATGCGGAACCGTGTCGACGATCCGGCTAAGAATGAAGAAAACTTCCAGTATCCCCAGCAAATGAAACGCGGCCTCGATCAGGCAAATCGGTAGAAAACGCCTCGGATATCGGCGATAAAATCCGTATATAAAGTTCTCGAACAGCCGAACCTCGAGCCGACCGTTCTCCAGGATTCCTCGGGCGATTCCCTTTCGATACAGCCATGCGCATGTCTCGCTTGCAAAGTGCCATTGGCGGACGACCATTAAAAGCCCGAGGATGAGAACTCCGATCAGGCACCCGATCAGGATGTTGATCGTGATTACCCAGCCTTGTTCAAGCTCGAAGCTCCTGACGAACGTAAAGGCTCCAAGCATCAGGAAAACACTCGTTGTAAAGGTGTAAAACAGGTTTTCTGTCGCGATTGAAGACAGTCCGACAACAAGCGGGACGCGCTTTCGTACCGCAACGGCCTTCGACGTTCCGCTGACCAGAATTCCGAGCGGTATCATGCTGCTCATCGCTTCGCCGATTATTACAGCCGGAACGGTATCGCGCATGCCCAGGGTGTAAGGTTCGTAAACCGAGAGCTTCCAAGCTGCAGCCCTCATGCAGATCCGTGCAAAGTAAATGGCCAAAATGATGGCAAAGCCAATAAAACCGAATCTTTCAACGTTGTTGAGGATCTCGTTCACGCCGACCGAATAAACAAAATACGAAAAGAGAACTATTCCGCCAAGCGTTAAGATCACGCCCAGAATCTTTAATCGATTGATGTGTTTTGATGAAATGCCTTGAGGTTTTATACCGGGATTTTCGACTCGTGGTTCGGAGGTCACTACTTTTGCCTTTGCCATGCGGCTTGATTATGATGTTATTTTATCTAACTTCAATAACAAAATCGCATAGGAAAATAAATATGAGCGCAGCTGCGACCGGACACGGTTTAACAAACAACGGCCTGACCGTTTTATCGGAAGACGAAGATCTTTTCCGCGCCTCGGTGCGTGAATTTGCCGAGGGCGAGGTGCTCCCGCGGGTCGAGGCAATGGAGCATGCCGGAAAACTCGATGGCGATCTGATCAAACAATGCTTTGAGCTCGGCCTGATGGCTATCGAATCGCCCGAGGAATTCGGCGGCGCAGGCTCGACGATTTTCAACGCAATTCTTGCTATCGAAGAGCTGGCCCGTGTCGATGCCTCTGTTTCGGTATTTGTCGACGTACACAATACCCTCGTGACAAACGCATTTATACGCTGGGCAAACGACGATCAGAAGAAAAAATATCTGCCGCAGCTTGCCGAAAGCAAGGTTGGAGCGTACGCGCTTTCCGAAGCATCTTCGGGGTCCGACGCTTTTGCTTTAAAAACCCGCGCGGTCGAAAAAGGCGATCATTATGAATTGACCGGGCAAAAGCTCTGGATCACAAACGGCAATGAAGCCGAGATATTCGTGCTGTTTGCGACCATCGATCCCGCCGCGGGTTATAAGGGGATCACCGCTTTTATAGTCGAAAAAGGTTTTGAAGGGTTCTCTGTCGGTAAAAAAGAAGACAAGCTCGGCATTCGAGCGTCTTCCACAACTGAACTGATCTTGGACAACTGCAAAGTGCCAAAGGTAAATGTTCTCGGCGAAGTCGGCAAAGGCTATAAAGTTTCCATCGAAACCCTAAATGAAGGCCGTATCGGCATCGGCGCGCAGATGCTCGGCATTGCCCAGGGTGCTTACGAAAACGCTTTGCGATATACCAAAGAACGAGAACAATTCGGCCAGACGATCAACAGTTTTCAGGCCGTCCAGTTCCAACTCGCCGAAATGGCGGTCGAGATCGAAGCCACGCGGCTTCTCGTCTATAACGCCGCGCGTCTGAAGGATGCCGGAAAGCCGTTTCTGAAGGAAGCCGCAATTGCAAAGCTTTATTCTTCTCGCGTCGCTGAAAAAGTTTCCTCCAAAGCTATAGAATTATACGGCGGCTACGGTTACGTAAAGGACTATCCGGTTGAAAAATTTTGGAGAGATTCAAAAATCGGTGCAATCTACGAAGGCACCTCAAACATGCAGCTTCAGACAATCGCGAAGTTGATAATGAGCGGCAAATGATGCGATGAAGGCAGAAGAGATCAAACAATACTTGTCAGAGCTAAACGACGAACTTCGCCTGGTGGACATCAAGGGCGAAGTTTCGCTCTATGGCGGCGCCGTGATGTGTCTTGCATTCAAATCTCGACCTGCCACAAAAGATGTTGACGCGATATTTGAACCGATCCGTGCCGTGCGTAATGCCGCCCGGCGAGTGGCCGAGCGGCACAATCTCAATATTGACTGGCTAAATCTCGCGGTCGAGATGTTCGTAGTAGATCACGCCCGCCAGGTATTATTCGATTTTTCGCATCTCAAGGTTTTTGTTCCCGAGGGCGATTACTTGCTGGCCATGAAGGTCTTGGCGTTGAGGCCCGATACTTTCGATACGGCGGATTTGGAATTCTTGCTCAAACATTTGAAGATAAAAAGTCCCGGAGAAGTTGTCGGAATTGTAGAAAACTACTACCCGAAAAAGACGATCAAAATGGAAACGATGTCTTTGTTGAATGAGTATTTCGAAAAATGATAACCGCGGCGGAAACTAAGAAGAGGTTTATTGACGATCCGCAATGGTGGAAGATCGCTCTTATGGATTTTGTGGACGATTTTCGATTTCATAAAGATCCGGTTGCGGTGAAAGAACGATTTGAGACGGGTGACGAACAGCGGGATGCAGTGCTTGCCGGAGTGATCGAAACCTTGTGTGATGAAATGAATATTTCAATCCCAAAATGGCTCGAGTCCGTTCCGTCTTGCCGCCAACCATATTTTCTCTCCGGCTACGAGAGCCTGAAAGCAACAGCAATAGTCGAAAGCCCTGTCAGGTTTCGACTCAGGAAAGTGTTCGTGATGGAGAATTTCCTTTTCCGTGTTTGATCAAATACAACTCCGCCATGCCACCATCGTTGACGCGCAGCTGCTCACCGATCTGTCGTTCAAGACTTTCTGGGATGCCTTTGCACATCACCCGAAGAACGCTCCCGACGATCTGACTCATTACATGCGGCAGGCATTCAACGCCGAACAGATTGCGAAAGAACTTGCTAATCCGAAATCGATCTTTCTTATAGCCGAAATCGAAGGCGGAACAGCCGGCTACGCCAAAATACTTTTGGAAAACATCGAACCCGGCGTTTCGGCGGAGCGTCCTGTCGAGCTTTGCCGTCTTTATTCAAAGCAAAAATTTAATGGCAAGGGCATCGGGCAAACTCTGATGGATGCGTGTTTTGAAAGAGGAAGGGAAGAAGGCTGCGACGTGATGTGGCTCGGAGTTTGGGAATACAATCCGCGAGCGCAAAGATTTTACGAAAAGAACGGCTTTCGCATTGTCGGCAAGCACACTTTTCAGCTTGGCTCTGACCCGCAGACTGATTTGCTGATGCAAAAAGATATATAAGTCGGAATGCAGGTTCCCAGCC
>JACDAY010000043.1 GCA_013695195.1 Blastocatellia bacterium
GGCTACAAATATGGCGTCGGCTCCGCCGACTTATACTCTCATCATCGTGAATCGTCTCTTTAAGATGATGAACAACTATCGTGTTTATCGCGAGCTTTATACGGAGAACTTAGTTATAAAATGAATAGGGCAGAACCGCGAGCGGTAGCGACTGGGTTTTTCCTGCGTCAATTAGCGGACTTCTTAACTTTTATGTCCGCCACCTTTTGTTTAAGTTTCGCCGTTGCGGCCTCGCTTACAGGCTGGACAAGCGCTTGAAGTTTCGGCACAACAACAGCAATAAAGCCTTTTTGTACCTCAGCAGACAATGTTGGTAAGAAAGCGGCGGTTTTTTGTCCCGTGAGGCTTTTGTAATACGCGATGGCTTCGCCCAATTCCACCTCACTGAATGTCGTATCGTAAAGTTGGAAAACAACTTTTTCCGTTATGGCATTGAGTTGGTCCCTATCAGCGAAAAAATCTTTTGCGAGTTTCTCGATTGGTGCATAAGCATCCGCTACTGCCTTCCTGAGTTCTTGCTTTTGGGTTTCCGTAAGTTCGTTATCCTTTTCAACGATTGCCGAAAGAGAATCACGTACGTCTTCGGTCGAAAGATTAATGTTCATGTTGACGCGGTCGGCTCCAGTTAAACGTCGAAATTCCAAGATCAACGACTGTTTTTTTGTCAACGTAGCCTGTTGAGCAAATACCGAAATGCCACTAGCGAGAGTAACCATCGCAACAAAGAATAAGAGACCAAACTTAAATTTCTGCATTGTATTTTGTTTCCTTGAGGAAGCTTGAAAAGGGTAAGACCCCGATATTGCCTGGCTCGTTGCTACGAATATACGACTAGTATTTTTAGATGTCATACGGTTACCCATCTCTATACTTTAGCATTATTACACTGCCAGTTATTCTTCCCAATCTCCCTGCCCCTGCCGTTCAACGTGGTAGCCGGAGACTTCGAGGTGTTTGTGGACGTCGCGGCCGTGCTGTTCGTCGCGGACTTCGAGGATCATTTCGATTCCGACGCGGCCGAGCGGGGCTAGCCAGATCGCACGCTGGTGATATACCTCGACGACGTTTGCGCCGGTTTCGGCAACGTGATTGAGCATCGCGGCGAGCGTGCCGGGACGGTCGAGCACAAGCAGCTTCATGATGATGTAGCGGCCGTGGCGGACGAGGACTTGCTCGATAATACGTGCGAGCAAATTGCCGTCGATATTGCCGCCGCAGAGAATCGTGCATACGGTGTCGTCCGGTTTTAGCTTTATCTTTTTTGCAAGCAGCGCCGCAACTCCCGCTGCTCCGGCGCCTTCGACAACCAGATGGCTGTTCTGCACACAGTGAAAGATACCGAACGCGATCTCTTCTTCGGAAACTTCGACTACCTCATCGACATACTCGCGAATCATCGGAAGCGTTATCTCTCCCGGGCGTTTAACCGCGATGCCGTCGGCTATAGTAGGTTTATACTCAGTCTCGACCGTTTCTCCGGCCTCAAGCGATCTATTCACCGCGGCTATGTTTTCGGCTTGCACGCCTATCACCCGAACATCCGGCAGCAGATGCTTGACCGCCAAAGCGACGCCGGAAATAACGCCGCCGCCGCCGATCGGCACGACAACCACATTTGTATCCGGCAAATCGTCCGCTATCTCCAACCCGATAGTTCCTTGTCCTGCTATGACGAGTTCATCATCGAATGCATGCACATACGTATAGCCATGTTTTTCCTGCAGCTCGCGCGAATGATCAACAGCTTCGTCGAAGGTAGCACCCCTCAGGATAACCTCGGCGCCTTGCGATTTGGTGGCGATGATCTTGGTTAGCGGCGCGAATTCGGGAAGGACGATCACCGCTTTGATATCGTTAAGACGTGCGGCGAGAGCAACGCCCTGTGCATGATTTCCCGCCGAGGCCGTTACGACGCCGCGTTTTTTTTCTTCGTCGGAAAGCCGCGAGATCTTGTTGTACGCGCCGCGAATTTTGAATGATCCGCTTCGCTGTAAGCACTCGGCTTTCAAAAACGCTTTTGCGCCTATGTCCGCCGAGAGCCTTTCATCGGCGATTATCGGAGTCGGATTTATGATGTTGTGAAGGAGTTTGCGCGCGTCCTGGATGTCGGAAAGTTTGACGGTCATTATTCGTGAAAGTATAAGCTAAACGGACGCGAAAACAAAAAAAGTCGAGCAAAAACTCCCCTACTTGATAAGCAGGGGAGTTTGAACCGGGCCACTGTCGTTCGCGGTTCTGACAAAAATGCGTTATATTTGCTGTGATTCTACCTCAGGAGAAAAAAATGGAAATTGGCATCGGACTTATCTTTTTGCTGTTTTTGGGAATAGCGCTTTTGACGGTTGCGTGGAAAACGATAAAGATCGTGCCGCAGTCAAGTGTTTTGCTTATCGAACGCCTGGGCCGTTTTCATCGCGTGGCAGCAAGCGGTTTGAACATTATTGTGCCGTTTTTCGAATCACCACGTGCAGTTTATTGGACTAATGTCCGGCCAGGCACGACATCGATCGACTTGCGCGAACAATATATTGATCTCCCGCCGCAACCGGTTATTACGCGTGATAATGTAACCATCAACGTGGACTCGGTTGTGTATTGGCTGATCACCGATCCTACGAAAGCTGTTTACGAGGTGAACGATCTGGTCGGCGGCCTTGTACAGTTGACCATTACGGGCATGCGGTCGGTAATGGGAGAAATGGATCTGGATCACACGCTTTCGAACCGCGATCAGATCAATGCCAAATTGCGATTAATTCTCGACGAGGCGACAGATAAATGGGGCGTGAAGGTAACACGCGTAGACGTCAAGAATATTAATCCGCCGGAAGACGTTCGCATTACAATGGAAAAACAGATGACTGCCGAACGCAATCGGCGGGCTTTGATCCTACAGGCAGAGGGTGACAAACAGGCCTCCATCACAAGGGCGGAAGGCGAAAAACAAGCGTCTATCACCCGTTCGGAAGGCGAAAAAGAATCTGCAATTCTCGCGGCTGACGGCGCAGCAGCAGCGCGTTTAAAGGCTGCTTCGGCAGATGCTCAAGCAATTGCCCAAATCGCACAGGCAATCGGTAACACGGAGCAAACCACCCAGTATCTTATCACGTCGCGCTACATCGAATCTTTGCGTGATATGACCAGGACACAGAATTCCAAGGTAATATTTATGCCGATGGAAACCTCGACACTACTTTCGAGTATTGGATCAATCAAGGAGATTTTGGGCGAAACGGGCGAGAAAGCCGAGCAGCTTCCTGCCCCGCCTAGATCTCCGCGGGAATTGGGCAAATAAAAAGTTGAACTTTTATGCAAGCTTCAAAAGACAAATGAATAGATTGCGTTTATTTTAAAAAGATTTGTTTGGCGAGAGAGAACCGCATAAGCCGTTCCGAACGCTTGAATTGAACCTGCTTTCAACAGGTGGGTGGCAATTTGCTTCCGAAGAAGCATCGAAGCCGTTTTCTATGGCAAACCTTCAACATGGAAGATTGCACCGAAAATGGCATTAGCCTCCCGTAATTCAAGTGTTGGCTCAATTATTATTGCGTCCGGTAACGAACCTGGCAGTAAAAATCCTTCGCCTAATAAAGATTATAACACATGTGAAGGAAAGGAAAAATAGAAAAGAAACGAGTGTCTGAGAACTCCGGTGAAAGATGCGACCCTATTTGTTTATTGTTCCATCTCGAATTCCTGAGGTGCAATTTCCTTTTGCTTAAGGACGCGGTCTAGCATTTCCGCACATTCCGAGCTTCTCGAGGCAAGCTGTGCATCGATCTGAGCCTGAGTATTTTTTATCTGGTGAAATTCATCCGCGATGTGAAGTGCTGCAAGAATGGCCACTTTGAGAGAATCGACAGTAAGCGTGCCTGACGAGATGTCGCGCATTTTGCTGTCGACATATTCTGCGAGCCTGAAAATATATTCATTATCCCCGTCGGAACGGATACTGTAAGTTTGATTGTATATTTCAACTCGGATGGAGTGTTCAGACGAGCCCGTTTTTCCTTTTGCGCTTATCATATTTTATCTCCCGACGGCCTCCGCAACTTCGGAATCGATAATAGTCATAGCATCCAGCATCGCCTCAACCTTTAATTGAATCGCGTCGCGCTCGGACAGCAATTTTTCCACCTTATTTTCCAATCTGGCGTTTTCCGCCTGTAAACTGCCGGCGTCGCGCCTGAGAGACACGGCGTCGCGTTCGATCTTTTCCTTTTCCTCACGCATTTTTTTTGCGAATTCGATTGTAAGATAAATCTTGTCTTCGAGATGCGAGAATTTCTCCATCCCAGTCAAAGCATCCATTTAGCTGTCTCCAATATTTGAAGTTATAAAAACTAAGACTTCATTATCTTTATTTTCTCCTGGAACTTCAAGTAATTCGTTAAGTTAATTTGAACTTAGAATTATCTTTGTTTAATATTTAAACTGCCTTCCAGGGCATTTACGATCGATTGATGAAGCTCAGCTACTTCGTCTTCTATCAACGTCCGTTCGCTGCTGCGATATTCAAGCCGAATTGTAATCGAACGCTCATCCGGTTCCATGCCTTTGCCCTCATATTCATCGACAAATTCTACGCCCTGGCACAGTTCCGCGTTTTGTTCGATGACCGCAGCCCGAATCTCGTCGAACGTTAATGTGCGTTTGGCGACGAACGAAATATCGCGCACTATCGACGGATACTTCGGAAGCGGGCGATAAACGATCGGTGTGGGATTGACGGCCAGCATTGTCTGCAGGTCGACTTCAGCGAGATAAACCGGCTGTTTGAATTTATATGATGTTGTGATCTCGTCATTCAACCGGCCGATGTAACCTACTTTTTTGCCATTCACCGAAATTGACGCCGATTGGCCTTTGCGAAGGTGCACAATCTCGACCGCGGAAAATTCTATATTTGAGATGTCCGCAGCATCAAATGCAGCTTCAATTGCACCTTTCGCGTCATAAAAATCGAATTCACGGCCAGGCATTGCGCGATCTTGATAAATTTCGCTGCCCGTCAGAACAAGCGCAAAAAGCTCTCTTTCATTAGGCAGCCCGGATTCGCCTGCGAGTGCCGCAAACGCTTTTCCGATCTCGAACATAGCCACATCGCGGCGCTTGTGATTAAAGTTCGTCTTTACTGCATCAAGCAAACCGGGAAGCAAAGTAGGACGCATGCGAAGCGATCCCTCGATCACGGAATCCTTTAATGTTACGTATTTTTCATCGGTGGTTTCATCGAGAATTTCAGGAATCGATTGAAACATTTCGTCGAATTTAGTGTCGATAAAGCTGTAAGAAATAGCTTCGTCAAAACCGGCGTCTGTGAGAGTTTGCCGAAGACGAATCTTACGCATTTCATTCGGCTGATACTCACCTGCGCCGAATGCCGGTGGAAGCTTTTCCGCAATATTTTCATATCCGGCATGTCTTGCAACTTCTTCAACCAGATCTTCTTCAATTGCAAGATCATGGCGCCAAGTAGGCGTAACAAACATTTGAGATTTTGAATCTGAAATACTTGAGTCAATTTCTGCTTCAACGGCCTGAGATTTTAAATCTGAAACTTCATATTTCCTTTTTATTCCGAGCGCATTCAAAATACGAATACATTCGGCCGTGGCAACATCCAATCCCGTCAGCCGTTTTACCGCATACGAAATATCACCCGATTCGATATCTTTTGGCTTAAATACTGTCGGGTAAATATCGATAAACTCTTCTGCCTCGCCGCCCGCAAGTTCGCAAATTAAAGCTGTCGTGCGGTCTGAAGCTCGAACAAGATTTTCGATATCGACACCGCGTTCGAACCGATAGCTCGCCTCTGTATGAAGTCCCAATTTCCTCGATGTCTGACGAATAGTCTCACGCTTAAAATATGCAACTTCAAGTAATACATTAACTGTATCTTCAGTAATACTCGAATCAAGACCGCCCATTATTCCGCCAATCGCGACAGGCTTTTCGGCATCGCAGATCAACAGCATCGCATCATCGAGTTTATGCTCTGCTTCATCGAGTGTTGTGATCATTTCGCCATGTCTTGCGCGGCGAACGACAATTCGATTTCCGGAGAGCTTATCTAGATCGAACGAGTGCATCGGCTGCCCAAGCTCATGCATTACGTAATTGGTAATGTCGGCAACATTATTTATTGAGCGCTCCCCGATTGCCGCCAGTCGTTTAACAAGCCAATCGGGCGACGGGCGGATCTTTACGTTTCTAATAATTCGGGCAGTAAATCTATTACACAGCTCGGGGTCGCTGATCTTAACAATATCGACTTCAAGCAAAGTGGGAATTGGAACATCCGGAAGGCCGTTATTCGTTGCGATCAAGCTCGTTTTTAGCGCCCGATTTGCAATAACACCAAGCTCACGAGCGACCCCAAGATGCGAAAGACAATCCGGCCGGTTCGAGGTCAGGTCAATGTCAAAGACTTGATCATCCCCGAACGTATGAGTGCCCTCCACCGCCAAACCGACTCGCGTCAAAGCGGAAGCAGTTTCTTCCGGGGAAAGGTCTACTTCTATTAAATCTCTTAGCCAGTTATTAGTTATAAGCATTGCCAAACCAGTGCTTGTACATTCCTGATAGAAAATCGTGTGTAATTGGAAATCCGGAACTCGACCCGATAACCGAATCTATGCCGCATTTTGGACAAATGGCGCACTGACCTTCATCTGTCCAATCCAAAATGTCGACAGGACTAAAGACGCTAAGGCATTGGAAGCAGCCGCAGAGCTCACTGGCGAGCATCTCTTCGCGGTGATTGCTGGAATGTTTATGAGCTGCGATATGTGCGTCTAGTTCCTTCATTACTTGAACTGCTCCAAAAACCTCACATCATTCTCGAACATCAAGCGTATATCATCAATCGAATACATCAACGCGCACATTCTTTCGAGCCCGAAGCCGAAGGCGAAGCCCGAATATTCCTGCGGATCGACGCCGACGGCTTTCAGGACGTTCGGATGCACCATGCCGGAGCCGCCGAGCTCTATCCAGCCGGAGCCTTTGCACGGACGGCA
>JACDAY010000058.1 GCA_013695195.1 Blastocatellia bacterium
GTAATAATCCTTTGTGCGGCGATGCGCTCCGGGTTTATGTCGATTTGGAAGACGACAAAGTGAAGGACGTGTCATTCAAAGGCTCGGGCTGTGCGATTTCAAAGGCCTCGGCGAGCATGATGACGCAGGTGGTGAAAGGGAAATCGAAAGAAGAAGCGGAAACTCTGTTCGACGAGTTTCATAGGATGGTTTTGGGAACATTGGACGAGGCAACGGAAAAGAATTCGCTCGGCAAGCTAAAGATATTCGCCGGTGTGCGGGAATTCCCGGCGCGTGTAAAATGCGCGTCGCTGAGCTGGCATACGTTGAATGCCGCGCTTCACGGCGACGATTCCGTCACGACTGAATGATAATCCTTCTCGATTACGATGGAATCTTCCGAAGTTACAGTTTCTTCAAAACAAAATTTATTGCTCTTGTTATTGACCGTTGCGGTTACGGTTCTGATGGTCATTTTGCTATGCGTTCAAGACCGAATCTGGTGGTGTAAGTTTGGCGATTACGCTATTTATATTAACGAAGCCTGGAACAACAGCCACACGTCTCAGCACCTTTTCGATCCTTATACATTCACGCATATTTTACACGGCGTGATGTTTTTTTGGCTGGCCGGGGTCATTTTCTCCAGGCTTAAGGTGAACTGGCAGTTTTTTATTGCGATCTCGGCGGAAGCGGCGTGGGAAGTGTTTGAAAATTCGAATTTTATTATCGAGAAATACCGTAAAAATACTGCCTCGGTCGATTATTTCGGCGATTCGATTTTTAATTCGGTGGGTGATCTGGCAGCGTGCGCAGTGGGCTTTTGGATCGCATTTAAGTTAGGTTGGCGGCGCTCGCTAGTATTCTTTTTCGCGGTCGAAATAGCGCTTCTACTATGGATACGCGACAGTTTAGTGCTGAATATCGTGATGCTGATATTTCCACTCGAAGCAATAAAAGAGTGGCAAATGTTGGCATAATGGCAGAAAGGGTTGATGGCCGCAAAAAGGCGCAAAAGACGAAAAAAAGGAAGCGAATCAAGACTGTAAATCTTCCGGTTAAATTCTGTGCTTTTTGTGCCTTTTCGCGGCCAATTTTATCTTTCCCCGCGCGCGGCTTCGACCTTTGATTCCATATCGACGGATAATTTCCTGGCTCCTGGCTGGTCGAATGTCTCCATCATGCGCAACGCCTCGTCCAGCACGCGAAGCTGGTATTCGGGCCAATCCGGTTTACCGGCCACCGCGCCGAATTCTCCGTCGTAATAGGCGGTGCGCGGCGGGCGAATCCTTTCGATCATTAACGGATCGACCGACAGCATGATCGCGGGAATGCCGTTCATCTCCAAACCGCGTGCAATAATCCCTAATGTCTGATGACAGAGGCGCGAAGCCGGGATTAGAAGCGCGGCCTGGATTTCGTATCGCGCCAATCGATCAGCCAGTTTCGGCGCTATTTCCTCGGCAACGAGACGAGCATTCGGAATATAGCTGCTCAGGCTCCACCAGGTTTCATTCAGCTTGCCGATAACAGCGTTGGCTTGATATTCGAGCAGGCGGTCAATAGGAATCTGCACATTCCTGTCCCGCAGGACCGCCGCCGGATCGTACCCGCGGGCGGCATAAAGTAAGTCGGATGCACCGACCTCGATCGGTATTTCCCGGAAATTTGTATCGCCGTCGCGCGACTCTATATTAAAAGGCTCAGTTCCGTCTATATATGCACCGGCGGACGAGATGAGCGCCAGATTCAGCATCGGCAACGCGCGGCGCAAAGGCGTAAACGGCGAGTGAGTATTAGTGACGAAAGGATAATTCGACAAGTTCTCGGCGCCATTCCAACGCGGGAAGCGATTGGAAAATTCCGGCAGGTTTTCGATAAGTTCCATAAATGCTATTTCTTAAATTCTTTTGAGAAATCGAACGGGTCGTTTGTTGTTTTTGACAAAACTATAGATTTTCGATTCGAAATAATAAAAAACGCGATAAGTGCAGCGCCCATTCCTATCATCAAAACCCAGACCGAGTATTCGTGAAGATTATTGAACTGAATTTTGAGAGGATCGTCGGCCGCAACTTCATCGACCGGCCTGCCCATTTGAGCACGAACAGAGAGGAGCATTAGGCCGATTACAAATTGCCCGACCGCACATGCCGCCGCAATCAAAAGGAGAAAAACCCGCTCAGCCCATATCCAAAATCGACCCGTGTCTTTTGTTATTATCACCGAAGTGATGAGCAGCACAAGCGATATCACCACACCGCTGTAATTGAGAATGGCAAGTGTTCTGTTTACGACAGCTCCTGCCATTTCCCGGGCCGGCAGCACCGAAAACGCACTTTGCGCTACCGCAATAAAGAAACACGCCGCTCCGAGCCATAAAGCCAATAATAAAAGACGGATATCGGATAAAAATTTCATTTGAAGCTTTCCGAAACAAAACGTTATTATGTAGCTTTCCGCGAAAAAGGGCAAAAGTAGCGGGTCTTGGATTATAATCGTAGCCGACAATAGGACGAAACCCACGTCGTATGAATTGCGCGATGAAAATCCCGGACATTTTACAAGAAGCTTCGGATATTTTGCTGCGAAATGGTGTTCTTGAACCGCGACGCGAAGCCTCGCTGCTGCTTGCGGCTACACTTCAAAAAAACAAAACGTTTTTGATCGCACATCCGGAATACGAACCGGAAAAAGATGAGGTAAGTCTATTTCGTTCGTTCATCGCGAGGCGGGCGGGCAGAGAGCCGTTTCATTACATTACGGGCGTGAAGGAGTTTTACGGCTTCGATTTCGAAGTGTCGCCCGATGTTTTGATCCCGCGTCCTGAAACCGAAATGCTTGTCGGAAACAGCATCGCGATTCTGCACGAGCGCGACCGGCCGGGTTTTTGCGAAGTTGGTATTGGTTCGGGATGTATTTCGGTTTCGATACTTGTTAAAGTCGAATTCGCAACAGCGACAGGCGTTGACATCTCTGAAAAAGCTCTAAAGATCGCAAAGAGCAATGCTGAAAAACATTCTGTAATTGACCGGCTGGAACTTCGCCACTCTGACATTTTTACCGCTCTGAGCGCCGAAAGTTTCGATCTGATCGTTTCTAACCCGCCGTATATTCCAAAAAAGGATATGCCCGGGCTGCAAAGGGAAGTTAGAGATTTCGAGCCGCACATTGCCCTGTCGGATGATGGCGACGGCCTTGCGAAGATTGATCTGATCGTCAGGCAATCGCCGAAATTTCTCAAACCTGGCGGTTTTCTTGTAATGGAAATGGGCATTGGCCAGGAAACGGCAGTTAAAGCAATGTTTGAAAATAATAATTGGGAGAGTGTCGAAATTCTGCCGGATTTTCAGGGGATACCGCGCATGGTTCGCGCACGTATCCGATTCAATTGAAACATTTGGAAACGTGCGTCGTAAAAAAAATGTACGCAATGTTACAAAGCTTGCCTTTTTGTAATAAATGGAGTTACTATAATGGCATTTCAAATCAATCAGTTTGAAAAGCTTACAGGTAGATCGATAAGCCCCGTAACGTTTGAATTTTGGGCTTAGAATAAAACCGGCACAACTTCGTAAGTTTGAACCTTTATTCGATGATTGGAGGTGATTTTTGTGAAGGGTACGCTCAATGGTTTACTGGCCTTTATTTCGCTGATAATTACAGTTGTCTCATTCGTTGTCTATCAACGAAGCGGAGATAACAAAATGTGGTTTATTGCAGCGATCGTTTTTTTGATCCTGACATTGGTTTTCGGTGGGCTTTTCCTCTCTGGTAGAATGAATAAAACCGAGGAAATCCATATAACCGAGTAGTTTTGTTGTTTTTTTTTGCGGCGTTCAATCAGCACCAGCCGACTTATTGGCAGCGGGTGATTCAAGTGCTTTACGGCACTGGTCGCCCTTTTTTTGTTTATGAACATCTTAGCGCAATGAAATCCCGTCTAAAATAAGATATAATGTTTACGAAAATGTAAGGATTGTAAATCTTGACATTTTGCAGCCGGAAAGAGTTTTAAGGAAAATGCCTAAAATAGCTGACATACAGGAAACGCCGAACCCCAATGCGGTTAAGTTCATACTGAAAGAAGCCGTGTCTCACGGTACTTCGCATTCGTTCAAAAATGTCGAAGCCGCGACGGACGACAAGCTTGCTCAGTCGATATTCGATGTTGACGAGGTAGTATCTGTCTTTTACATGGACAAAATGATCACCGTAGAAAAGACCGACGACATCGATTGGGATGAAATTTTACCCATGTTGGCAGTACCTATCCGCGCGGCTGAAGCAGTAAAATATTCAAACGGAAACGGCTTGGCGGCCGCAGCCAAGGTCGGCGGGGCCATCGCCGCGGCTGCAAGCGGCGACCCAAAGATCACACAGATAAATGAGCTCCTCGATGAAAGAATTCGCCCGTATCTGGCCAGTGACGGCGGATGGCTCGAAGTCGTCGAGCTTGAGAATTCGACACTCAAAATTCGTTATGAAGGTGCCTGCGGCAGCTGTCCGAGCTCGCTTACCGGAACGCTAATGGCCATAGAAAATATGATCCGGGAAGAAATCGATCCTGAGATCCAAGTTGTAGCTCTTTAAAGCTTCTGCTCTCTTCAAAAGACTGCACAGAAAATTTATTTTGTTGATGTGCAGGTATTTCTTGACATAAGAGCGCAGAATTAGCCATACTTTCTAAGGCGGCGATCTGCGTTAAGTGTCGTTTCGCCTGTCAGAGCTTACTTTCTGCTCGAAACCGCCAGCCGCATACATTCCTTAACCTGTTGTATTACAAAGATTTGGAGGAAACCCTAGTGAATAGTGAAGAACTCGAAGTTAGTTTGAGAACTGAATTCGAGAGTTATCTGAAAGGAGTTCTTGCCGATATGCGGCAGGATGTTTCCAAATTTCAAAAGAATTTCGAAGCTGAGTTCGAGAAGCACAAGTCCCAGATGGACGAAGCTTTTCGCAGCTTCTCGGCGCGTTTCGAATCGGACAATGAATTTGACGAGGCGTTTACTCAATCGGTTGTCGAGCATTTGCGGCTTGCCCGCGATGAAGGCGCGACTATTACCGCGACCGCGATCGGCGAGGCCGAAAAATTGAAAGATGAGTCGGCCCCGGCGGCAAAGTTCGATGAGCTGCGCGATGCGATCAATGAGATAAGCGGCAAAACTTCGCAAGCTGAGATTCTTAAGTCATTAGTTGACCAAGCGTCAAACTTTACTTCGCGTGGGGCATTTTTTCTAGTTAAAAACGAGCATTTTGTCGGCTGGAAGGCTTTTGGCAAAGAAGCTGCCGTCGATGAAAACGTTGTCTGCAACGTGCAATTCCCTGTTTCGGCAGATACATTGTTGGCTAACGCAGCCGCATTTTTGAAGACAACCGATAATACGGACGGAGGCCGCGCGGAAGATTCCCTTTTTCTGGATCCTCTCGAATTCGGAAAGCCGGATAGAATGTACGCTATTCCCCTGACTGCCCGCGGCCGCGGAGTTGCCGTGCTTTATGCGGATTACGGTTCCGAAGGCGTTACTGTGAATGTAGAAGCCCTGGAAACTCTGGTTCGCGTCGCAGGTTTGACCGTGGAGCTTCTCGCCGCTTCCCAGGCAGCCACTGTTCAACAAACCGAGCAGGGCAAACTTCCAACTACCGGGAGCGTGATTGCGGAGCATGACAGAGATTCGGCGGGTAATGTTGAGTCGCAGGCGACGGCGGAACAAACTGTCCCTCAAACTAAAGAAACTGCAGGAAATACCGAGAGGGCGGATGAGGAATATTCCGGAGCGATCTCGATCGAAGAGCCGGAGCAAAATGAGTCCGAAAATGCTGGCTCTTTCGAAGTAGAAGACGCCAACTATTTTGAGCCTGTTTCCGGTGCTCAAGCGCTTGAACCGGATTTTGCCAAATCGGCAACGGAAGAATCGTTATCTAAAAACGGATCGTCCAAAACGGGCGCAGCAGAGCCTTCTGAAGAATTCCCGCAACGCGCCGATTCGAACGGCAACGGACATGCGGTTCTTCCCGCTGTCGAGCCTGTGGTCGAAGCTGCCTCGGCCTCGACTGCCAGCACCCGTTACAACGATCGCCACGTAGATCTTCCGATCGAGGTATCCGATGATGAGAAGCGGTTTCATACCGACGCCCGGCGTTTTGCCCGGCTGCTTGTTTCCGAGATCAAGCTCTACAACGAACAGGAAGTAGCGGATGGCCGCGAATCCGGCAATCTTTATGACCGGCTTCGCGAAGCCATCGACCGCTCACGCGATATGTACAACAAACGTGTGCAGACGCCGGTAGCTTCCAAGTTCGATTATTTTCATTACGAACTGGTCAATTCGCTGGCCGAGGGCGAAGATGAGAAGCTTGGCGAAAGTTATCCCGGAGCGGAAGTATTGCAGGAGATCAGTTGATAAACGATTCGAATTAAGGCAGGCTTTCCCGCCTTTTTTCTGCGATTTATTAGATTCTGGCGCCAATAAAAGTGAATACTTATTGTTCTTTTCTTGTTCGTCTTATTCTATCTTGTTCTTCCTTTTCTGTGATAAAAGAAAAGATTTGAACCACTGAGCAAGAGGAATGAAGAACGAACAAGACTAATAACGTTATTACTGCAAATTCTGTTGGAAATTTTCCTAAGTCAACAGAATCTAGGTAGCCGGCTTTTCTCTTTCGGATTCCAACACGGGCCGCGTCGCCGGCGGATTATCAGGCGATGTGTGCAGGTGTACTACTTTCCAATCCTTTCCGATCAATTTAAAAACAAGTGTCATCCTTCCCGACGCATTCTCCAGCTTTCCGTCGAATTCCTGTAACTGCTTCCACTTACAGGTGACATAAGCCGCATTTCTGCCAAGCATTTCAATACGCAAACCGGTAACTTCAAGGCTTGCGTTTTTTGTTTTTTCATACAAAGATTCCCGGTTATTCTTCATATTTTCCCAGCCGATAGTGGCTGAGCCGTTGTTGTTGAAGAATAGAATGCGACCGCTATTTTCATAGACACTCATTACCTTAGCCGCATCCACTTGTTCGATGCCTTCGACCAGCCTGTCAAAAGCGTCCCGAACGCCTTTCGCCGGATCGACCTTTGCCGCTGGCGCCTTTTGTCCAAATGCAGAAATTGTGATCGCCGCAATAATTCCTATGTACAACACAAATTTTTTCATTTTATTATTCCTCGGATAAGAACTTATACTTTATGAAGTGTATAATCTATAAACTTGCGAGCGCAACTTACTACAGATACATCCAACCGGACGTCACAATAAGTTTTGCTGCTTATGACTGCCATGTAAGTAGCGAGCCAGAAAATCGCTATTTAGCAGGTAATCCATTAGACCTTTTGGTTACAGTTATTTACACGATTTGGTAGCAGAATAATTCAAGCCTGCACGATTTGGGTTACCGCATCGGACGAATCTGTATAAACACGACACGTTCTTTACAATGCTCCCAATAAAATTTCTAGGTACGCTTTTTGCTGTCAAGCGAGACACACGTTGAAGTTAATATCTAAAACTTCGACTCTTCCTGGAGACAAAAGCAAAATTTAGGAGGGAAAGCTAATGCATTCCGCGAGAAAAGTTCTTTGGGCAGTCCTTTTAGTGACACCGCTCTTTTTGGGCACCGTTGTGTTCGGAAATGACGTGGACGACGAAATTCCCGGTGTGACGGCACGCGTGGCACGGATCAGTTTTATCCGCGGCGACGTGCAGATTCGCCGCGCGGGCGCACCAGATTGGGAGCGAGCGGTATTGAACCTGCCGCTGGTCGAGGGAGACGAGATTACAACCGACGAGCGTAGCCGCTTCG
>JACDAY010000091.1 GCA_013695195.1 Blastocatellia bacterium
TCATTATTTGGTATTGTTTGGCCATTTAAGCAAGCCGGAAACCGACGCTTTATGTTAAACGAATAGCGGGGAATGTAAAATAACAACCAAATATGATCATGAGTGCATCAAACATTTTGTTTTTCGCGGACGAAAATTACTTTATCTTTCACTTGCTTGCAGAACGCATTTTTTATCTCTAAAATGCAATGTTTTGTGCTTGGGTTAAATTTTTATCAATTTATATTCTATTTTCGACATTATTTGGAGGAGTTTGTGAAGCTTCGCTTGTATTTTATAATTGTGGCTATCGTTGTGTTTGCCTCGTTTTCGAGTGTTTCGGCACAGGTCAATACCGTTATCGGCCAATTTACCAGTTCGGGAGCGGAGTCTTTTGCGGGCGGAATGAGCGGCAACGGCCGATTTGTCGTTTTTGAGTCCCGCGGCAATCTTGCAACAGAAAATCCGCGCAATGCGGACGGCAACACCGAGATCTTTCTTTTCGATTATGCCCAGCGGCGTATTTTTCAGATCACCGATACAAGAAGCGTTTTGTTCAATACTACGATGCCGGCGATCTTTAGTAACGTCAGGATCGAGATAACAAACAAGCGGCCGGTGATCAGCAATGACGGCAGATGGATCGCTTTCGGGTCGAACGCCACAACTTCCACACCTGCTATTCCCAACGCCACGAATCCGGGCAGCTTCGACGGAAACAATTTTACTTCGCCTACGCCGACCCCAAGTCCAAGCCCTTCACCAAATCCGTCGCCAACACCGACGCCTTCACCCGCAGCCAATCCTTTAGCGGAAGACGCTAATCTTGAGATGTGGCTTTATGAGATTCCGGCATACGCAGCCGCAGATTTGTCTTCAGGCGACGATCTTCCGTTGACCGATCTTAGCGCTGGAACCTTTACAAGAGTTACGAATACACCAGCGAGCAGAACGCCGCAGCCTGCCACCTCGACGGCCGGTGCATTTGTAGCGGATGACAACCATGACCCCAGCATCAGCGATGACGGCAGCGTTATAGCGTTTGGCTCGACACGCAACCTGGTGCCCTCGATCGGCAATGCATTTCCTACGGACGACAATGAGGAAATTTTCACTTATGTGCGCGCGACCGCAACTTTGGGGCAGGTTACCAGAACAGTTCGAGGCCCGATTACAAGTCCTATTTATAACAAAAACCCGACTATTTCGGGCAATGGTAACCGTGTCCTTTTTTCCAGCACCGGGGAAAATCCAATCGTGGGCATGACGGGCGGGGTGAATCCGGCCGCCAGCCGGAACGAGGAAATACATTACGCCGATCTGATCAATGGAAGCCCAACCGCCGATTCGGTAAAAAAACAGGTTACGACAACCACCCCGCTTAATCCGGGCGATCCTGTAAACATACTCGATCTGGGCAGGCGAATGAGCCGAGACGGCCGTTACATTGCGTTTGATTCATATGCGGATCTCGCGGGAACAGGCCCCAATCAGACTTCGTTTGCACTTTACCTGTACGACACTACCAACAGTAGTTTTCGGCAGATCGGGCCGCGCAGCGACTCGGACTCCGCAGCAGGCGGCGGCGACGTGGCGCACTATCCCGGCTTTACTGATAATGACGCATTCGGAACGCCGTCCACTTTGGTTTTGGAAACACGTTTGAATATAAGGCCGGACGGGACAATTCCGACCACTGCAGGTGATGGGCTGAACACTGACCCCCGAAGGCCAACTCAAATTTATTCCTATGACCTCACCGTTCCACCTGCAATGGCGATCTTTACAAGGCTTACCAGATTCCCCATCACAAGTGCCCAATTTTTTGCTTCGACACAGCCGCTTCCAAGCGATTCGTCAACCCGGATGGCTTTTAACCTGGCACTAACCGAACTAGGCACCGGCAATTTCGATTTACAGTCGGAATCGTATTACCTGTTGAAACCTGTTGTTTTGAATCAGGCGACGACTGCTTTCAACTTTTTTACCGGCGCGTCCGCACTTGCTATTTTGCCGACGGCCGACCCGACTCCGACGCCAATACCGACTCCGACTCCGACTCCGACGTCGACACCAACTCCAAGTCCCACGCCGACACCAACGCCGACACCGACTCCTACGCCAACTCCGACGCCTGGGTCCAGCCCGACTCCTACGCCGGTAACTCCCGCTGCTGTTCTCGGATTTTCGCCGGGATCGCTGGTGTTTCTAAATTTCGGTGCGAGCCAGCCGATCACACCAAAAACATCGAACGGTTCGATTACAAGAGTCTTCAATCTTCCGATCGAACTAAGCGGCGTTTCAATGTCGATCAACGGTGCAGCCTGTGGTCTAAAGTCCGTCAGCCCAACCCAGATCCAGTTTGTAGCTCCTCCTGCTTTGAGCAGTACGACGGCGGGGACGGTTTATCCGTTCGTCATCAACAATAACGGAACTGAACTAAAAGGCTTTCTTACGATCGTGCCTTCGAGGCCCGATATATTTACAAATCCTCCGATCCCCGGCCCCGGCGGGCGGGCATTGGCATTTAATGTAACGAACCGGGTTCGCACTACCGAGCCTTTCACCGTAACAACTATAAGAATTCGCGGCGGTGTCCGTGTGCCGACCGTTTTGAGATTACGCTTAACCGGCATTGCAAATACGGTTCCAGCGGTAATCTCCATTCGGATCGGAAGCACGACGATTACCGGAAGCCAGGTTCTGACCGGCGGAGTACTCGTGGAGCCGGGCATATACACGGTCGATTTCATACTGCCGCCTGAACTAAACGGTAGGATCGATCAGCCCGTAGTTGTTACAGTCAATGCCGGCGGCGTGCTATTCACATCACGCCTGGACGATACGGCTCCTCGTTTGAGTTTCCTTTAAGTTAACATTTGGTTTTTGCAGCGGAGCAGCGGCATAACTTTAGCCGCAGGTGCGCCAAAACACTGACGAGTTGCCAAAAACCTCTTATTATATTACGCTTTAATACGATAAAGCTTATTATTTATGCTTTAATGCGATAAAGCATTTCGGCAGGCATTCACTTAAGAACTTGAACCTTTTTACTTTTCTTCAATTCACGCATTTTAACAGAATTTTTCAAAGGCTTTTTTTAGGAGTTTTAATATAATCATGGCAGGAAAAGATGTAGCCTCGCTGAAAATATCGCCCAAGGTCTGGAAGAACGGCGAGTTTATAGATTGGAATGACGCCCGTGTTCACGTGATGTCGCACGTTGTCCATTATGGCTCAAGCGTATTTGAAGGCATGCGTTGTTACAACACGACACAGGGGTCGGCGGTTTTCCGGTTGAAGGAACATATGCAGAGGCTGATGAACTCCGCAAAGATCTATCGGATGGATTCAGAGTTTTCGCGTGAAGAATTCTGCGACGCGGCCGTCGAGCTTATACGGCAAAGCGGTATGGACGAATGTTATTTACGCCCTGTTATTTTTCGAGGGCTTGATGAGAATAGCCCTTCTTTCGGCGTCAATCCGCTAAAAAATCCAATCGAGTCGTACATCGCCGCCTGGGAATGGGGAAAATATCTCGGTGAGGAAGCTATCGAAGCCGGAATCGACGTGTGCGTTTCCAGCTGGACGCGGATCGCGTCGAACTCACTTCCGACGATGGCCAAAGCCGGGGCGAATTATATGAATTCGCAACTTATTAAAATGGAAGCTTTGTTGGGCGGTTTCTCGGAAGGCATTGCTCTGGATGACAGGGGATTTGTGTCCGAGGGATCGGGTGAAAACATATTTTTGGTGAACAACGGCAAGCTTATTACACCGCCGCTCGGCGCTTCGATACTTCCCGGAATTACTCGCGATTCGGTGATTCAAATTGCGCGGGAATTGGAGATCGAGGTCGTGGAAACTACTATCCAGCGCGCCGCTCTCTATTTGGCTGACGAAGTCTTTTTCACCGGTACCGCTGCTGAAATCACGCCGATCCGTTCGGTTGATAAGATAACTGTCGGCACAGGAAAACGCGGCGAAATTACGAAAAGCCTCCAGGACGAATTTTTCAAGATAATTTTTGCAGAACGTCCGGCGCCGTTCGGTGCGGATTGGCTGACGTTTGTTAATGACACCGGCGAAAAAAAAACGGCCGCAGCGTAGGTGAGGCCGGAAAGTTGTAGGATCTCCAATGATTTGGAGGCTCGAATAACCTAAAACCACGATACAGGCCGAGGCTGTCTCGTGGTTTTTAGGTTATTGGCTAAGAAGCGGTGGCAAGCCGCCCTTCCGAACCTGTAATAGATTGGGCAAATATCGTCTAGTAGATTCTCGATTACTGAGCAAAATTAAGTCAGCTAATTGCAGTCGGAAGGGCAGCTTGCCCCCGATTCTTTTTGCGGCAAGATAATATTAAATGTCAGCTTCCGCTAATCGTTTCGTTCTCGAAATTACTGTATTCATTTCCGGCGCCCTGGTTATGGTTTACGAGATCATCGGCTCGCGCATTCTTTCGCCCTTTATCGGCACCTCTACATATATTTGGACCAGTCTTATCGGCGTCATCCTCGCGGCGTTGAGTCTCGGATACTGGCTTGGAGGCAGAATTGCCGATAGAACGCCCGACATAAAGATACTTGCTTTTGCGGTATTTCTCGCGGGCGGAGCCGTTTCGATAACTATTTTATTAAAAGACGCCATTTTGTCATTAATCGCATCTGCTGCTGTCGGATTGGAGATAAAATCCGTCGCGGCGGCCTTGCTCCTGTTTGCTCCGGCGAGCGTTTTACTGGGATTTGTAACGCCCTTTGCGGTGAAGCTGAAAATGTCGTCATTGGCGGATTCGGGCAAAACGGTGGGCAGGCTTTACGCGCTTTCCACGATTGGCAGCATTGTCGGAACCTTTGCAGCGGGATTTTTCTTGATTCCTTTTGTGGGAAGTGTCAGAACGCTGTATTTAATTGCTGGAACGTTGTTCGCCTTAAGCATTTTGTTAGCGCCTTTTGCATTTACAAAGCTCAATTTTGCAATTCTGACATTGTTTGCATTGGCTGTCTCAGGCAGCGAATACAGTGCATTTTATATGCTTCGGAAACACGGTTTGCACGATATCGATACCGAATACAGCCGCGTTCAGGTCTTTCAAACTGTCGAGTCAAAATCTGGCCGAAAATTTCAAGCGTTGGCGACCGACCCGCATTTTGTCCAGTCGGCAATGTATTTCGAAGGCGACGACGCGGTTTTCGAATACAGCCCGTATTATCATCTCATCCGCCATTTCAAGCCCGATCACAAGCAGACCCTGATGATCGGCGGCGCCGGATACACTTTTCCGAGGGAATATCTGCGCAGCTATCCGGAGGCGCGTATCGATGTGGTCGAGATTGATCCGATAATGACCGAGATCGCCCGCCGGTTTTTTCGGCTGGAAGACGATCCGCGTCTAAAGATCATCCACGAAGACGGCCGGATTTTCCTAAATCACGCCAATTCGGGTATATACGATGCAGTTCTTATGGACGCATTCGGCTCGCTGTTCAGCGTCCCCTATCAACTGACAACGCTCGAAGCCGTCCGGCAGATCAGCCGCATTCTAAAAGACGACGGCATTGTCATTTTCAACCTCGGCTCCGCCATCCGCGGCCCCGGCAGCCGCTTCCTGCATGCCGAGCTTGCCACATACAAAAAGGTCTTCCCGCACGTCTATCTTTTCAAAGTAAACGCCGGCTACACCGATGAGCAGCTGCAAAACCTAATCATCATAGCAAGTAAATCAGCTGATACGCCGAGCCTGCAAACCTCCGATCAGGAAATCACCAGGCTCCTAATAAATATCTATACAAAAGATTTACCGCTCAATTCCGGCATCCTAACCGACGACCTCGCCCCGGTCGAGTACTATAATTCCTTTGCTCAGAATATTTATCGTCCGAGACGTTGAGTAGGATCTTAATGTCCGAATTGCCTAACGAAGCCCCTGTCCGAATTGTTCGGTGCCGAAGGAGCCGATGCCGTTTAGGCGGAAGCTGAAGACGAAGCGGTTTTCGTTGCGGATGCCGACTTTGAAGGTGTAGAACTGAACGGCGAGGGCGCAGCAGTCGTAGGCGTAGCCGACGGTGTAGAGTGAGCTGATAAGTGGTGAGAGACCTTGGGGGCGGCGGTTTTCGAAGTCGAAAAAGAATGAGACGCCGCCGTATGGGCCGCGGGCGCGGTCGCCTAAAAAGATCGACGGGCTCCACTGCGAGCCGCGCAGGGTTCCGGGCTCGTTTCCGTTTTTGTCGGCGAATTTTTCGAGTGAAGGTATCAGGTTAACTGCGCGGGTGTAATAGAACGTTTGAAAGAACTTAACGAGAGGCGTGTCGTAGCCAATTGTAGCCGAAACTGCTCGGATCGCGTCGCCTTGCAGACCGACATCCATTCTCGTATTAAAAAATATCGTCCTTTGCGGCCGGTATGTCATATCGATATTCAGCGGTGAAAGCCTTCGCGGAACGCCGCCGAATGTGTAAAAGCTCAATGCTGTTATAGGCGCGATCTGATTTCTCTGGCCGGGAATCAATGCACCGCCGAAAGCTTTGTCGAAGAAGTATTTGCCGCGGATGACAATGCTGAAAATTTCGTAGGGTTGGACGGAGAGGGGTTTCGAGCCACCCGCTGACACAGATGGTTCTGAAATAGAGTCATTTGCGAATGCCGAGTCACCCGCTGAGCCTGTGCCACCCGCTGACGCAGGTGGTTCTAACATTCGGCGTTGCGACAAAAGTCGCCGTTGGGCTTCGTCGGTAACGGCTTCGGAATACCGGCGGGTGTAGATGCGGTTCGCGACTCCGAATTCGATCTCATTTGTATCGGTAATAGTATCGAGATAATCGAAACGAATGATCCTGTTAAAATTGTTTACACCCTTGATAATACGATAAGTTACGAACGGCTCGATGACGTGGCGAAACCGAAATGCATCATTTTTGCCATAATAATTCTTTGCCAGGGCAACAGGCCTCATATCGAATTCAAACTCGCCGAATTTGCGAATTACATCGCGCCCGACCACTCGCCGCATGTCATTGAAAGAGTTGGAATAATAGCTCACACGTATTGCGCCGGTCGCAGTGAAATTGAAATACTTCGTGTTAAAAGGCACTGAAACTTGCGGATAAATATCAAAACGCTGGCCGAGAGCGGGCGTAATGACAGGATCGCCGCCCGTAAGCGCCTGATATTCGGCGAGATCATCCACTTCTTCACGGCGCGAAACGCCTTCGACGCTCGCCTTAAACGAAAAATACGCCGGTTTGAAAAACGAAAGCATCGACGGGCGTTTTTCGAAATGCACGCTCGGCAGATTTTTTGTCTTTACCCTTACATTCGGAATAGAGATCACCTGGGAACGGGCAAGCAGATCCAAAGTGTAATTGGTCCAGCTTTTATTCACATATGCCTGCGACAGCTCGATCGGCGAAATTATCTGTTGAACGCCGTCGGAAAACTCCTGGCGAAAGGCGAGATTTGACGTAAGCCTGACATCCGCCGCAGCGGTAAAGCCGTTCGAAAAATAATGTACGCCCTCGGCGTAAACGATCGAACCGCCCTGGTCGGGATGCTCCGCGTCCTCATTGGCGCCGAGAATACGGTCTTTGACGGCGTAAAAACCGAAATTAAAATATGAGCGCGAGTTGGCGCGGGTTCTCACATCAAGCCCGTAGCCAAGGCCGCGGGAACTGTAAACATCGCCACGAAACGTAACGTCGGCCGAGCGCCCAAGCGTTTGAAAATATGCGGTTGAGAGCCGAAAGCCTTTGTTGCCCGAAAATCCGAACGTCGGCGTCAGGAAGCCAGAGGCCCGGTCACGCTGTTTGATCGGTATCGATGCATATGGTAATGGCAAAATCGGGATGTCCTTTACGCGAAATTTGCCGTTCTTTAATTTTATTTTATCGTTGACCTTTATTGTTGCTTTGTCTGCCGTGAACGACCATTTTGGAACCGCTTCCTCACAAGCAGTAAACTTCCCTTTTGTAACAACCACTTCGTCAAGCGCTGTTCTTTCAACGCTTTCTGCTGTGAAGTAAATAACCGTGCCGTCGTCTGTCTGATTCGTAAAACCGGTCGAATCTTCAAAGCTTCCAAGTTTTGTCCTTAAATTCCATACGCCTCTCGCACCGGTAATTCGCTGGTCGTCGCCTTGATCGAATACCACGCTGCCCTCCGCGACCATCCTATCTTCCGCCTCATAAAGCGTGATCTTGTCGGCTTGAAGACGGTAAATTCCGAATTTTACATCAACGTTCCCGGTATATATAAGGATACGTTTTCCATTTTCCCCTTCGACCGTCGTTGTTACCGCATAAACAACTACTTCACGGTCGCCGCCTTCCTGCTCGAAACTGGCCGTTTTCGGGGCTGAAATATTCTGCTCATTTGTGATCGGGTTGATGTTCGGAGTGTCGGTAATCGGGTTGGCCACCTGCCTTTCGACAGGATTCGTTTCCTGTGCGTTTCCATTAAGAAAAAGCAGAAAAACAAGAAATATGGGAATTATGATTTTATGAAAACGCATTCGTTTCAGGAGACATTATAATCGATGCTATCACGAATTCCGGAGAAACGATAAAATGAGTGAATTATAGACGCAAAAGGCCTGACGAAAGCATTTTATTATTCGCAAATCGAGGAGATGAAGAGTTGATGCAGTTGATTTTACACAGGTTGCTCGGAAGCCATGTAGACCGTTCGAATATTTATTTTGAAACGAGTTCGAGTATAAAGAAATCGGTATTTTCAATACGGATAATCTTTCCATCGGTAAAAGGCGGCTGATAAAAATCAGCCGCGGAATACGAGGTGCCTTTGAGAGTATCGTCGCCGTTTAGTTCGCTTTGCGCGATCAATTCAGCCGGAAACCAAGGCTCAGCGCCGAGGCTGGCAGATTCGCCCGCCTGTTTGTTCTCAACCTGGCCTACAATTTTTTTAGCATTTTCATTTGAAAATCGCATGACGGCGGTCAATTTCTTTAAATTCTGCGACCCAGTTTGTTCAGAGTTCGAAGAATTTGGTGCAAATTCTTTCCAAGTTACTTCTTCAGGCTCAAGAGGAAGTTTTACCAAGGTGCCAAGCTCTTCGACATTGTCCTTAATATTGCTGCCTGTAACATCGGACATGTCTGAATTTTTGACCGAATTATTATTTCCGCTATTGTCAGCAGTGTTGCAGCCTAGAAGCATTTGTATTGAAAAAATTAATGCTAGAATGAGGCCCGTCTTGAACATATGCATTCGATAATTGTAAGTTCATTGAAAAGCGATTGCAATTTCGCTTTTGGATCATCTCTGAAATTTCATTATGATTGAAAAAAAAGCTGCTGTTTGGTATGCGTTGATCGTGCTTTTTGCGATCAATACAATGAATTTTTTTGACCGCCAAATCTTGGGTGCGGTCGGTGAGCCGATTCGGAAAGAGTTTGGCTTGAGCGATTCATCGCTTGGTTTATTAGGCACGGCTTTTACGCTCCTTTACGCTTTTGTGGGCATTCCATTGGGAAGATTAGCGGACCGGATCGGGCGCAAAGGCATTCTCTCGGTCGGCGTTTTCTTTTGGAGCCTGCTGACAGTTGGTTCCGGTTTGGCTCAGAATTTTTGGCAAATCTTCGCCATGCGGCTTGGCGTCGGCGTCGGCGAAGCGTCGTGCGCTCCGGCGGCGACATCTTTGATCGGCGATCTTTTTCCGGCAGGCTGGCGTGCGAAAGCATTATCGATCTTTATGCTCGGCCTTCCGGTCGGCGTAGCACTTAGTTTTGCTGTCAGCGGCACGGTCGCAAAGGCTTACGGATGGCGTTACGCGTTTTTTATTGCTGGAATTCCGGGAATTTTGTGCGCTATTGCCGTCCTGTTTATAAGAGAGCCGAAACGCGGTGCTGCCGAAGTACACAATATCGGCGAACAAAAACGCCCCGGCTCGCCTTACCGCTTGATTCTTGCCTCTCCGACAATGCGTTGGCTGATAATATCCGGTGCTATTCACAACTTTAATATGTACGCGATCGGCGCGTTTATTACGCCGTTTCTTATGCGTTATCACGGAGCGGATATTCAGTCGGCCAATTTTGTTTCGATGGCTGTTTATGGGTTGATGGGAGCCCCGGGTTTGCTGATCGGCGGATTGATCGGCGATGCCGTAATGAAAAAAAGAAAAGACGGGCGGATGCTGGTCGGGACGGTTGCGATCTTGCTTTCCATTCCGTGTCTTTATTTCGCACTTGGACAGCCGGACGGAAATATCACCTCGTTTTTGATTCTGATGGGCCTTGGCTGCGCGCTGATGTACTTTTATTATTCGACAGTTTATTCGACGATCCAGGACATTACCGAGCCCGGTTTGAGAGGCACCGCGATGGCCGTCTATTTTTTCGCGATGTACGTGCTCGGGGC
>JACDAY010000118.1 GCA_013695195.1 Blastocatellia bacterium
CCGATGAAGATGCCAAGGGCGAGCCTTTTGTCGGCCGTGCTGGGCAGCTTTTGACAAAGATCATTGAAAGTATCGGAATGAGACGCGAGGATGTCGTTATCGGAAACATCAACCGCTGCCGCCCGCCATCAAACCGCCAGCCCACGCTGCTCGAAGCCGAAACTTGCAAGCCTTTTCTGCTGCGCGAAATTGCGGTAATCCGTCCAAAAGTTATCGTTGTAATGGGAAATACGGCCCTTCATAATCTGCTGGAAACAAAGACGGGAATTTCGAAAATACGCGGTGAATTTCACGACTACTTCGGCGTCAAGGTAATGCCGACTTTCCATCCGGCTTATCTACTTCGCGATCCGCGAAAAAAACGCGAGGTCTGGGAAGATATGAAAAAGGTTCGGGACTTTTTAAAGATGTAGGGTTTTGTAGCAGCATCCATTATTTGTGCTAATCTGTAGATATTCGATCCTCACTTTCTGGAGTGAACAAATGAAAAAAATTCTGTCGTTATTTTTATTAATGTGCTGCGTGCTTCCTATGTTTGGCGCGGCTCAAAAGCGAGGCAGCACGGAGGTTCGCCAACTTCAGGGGCCGCAGAATCCGCGTCTCGGGTTTGCGATCCACGGCGGCGCGGGCGTGATTAAACGTGGCTCGCTCTCGCCGGAAAAGGAGAAAGCTTACAGGGCGAAACTCGAAGAAGCTTTGCTTACAGGCTTTAAAGCGCTGCAAGAGGGTAAATCCGGCCTCGATGCCGTTGAGATCGCGATTAGAATTTTAGAAGACTCACCGCTTTTCAACGCTGGAAAAGGAGCGGTTTTTACGGCTGACGGCAAAATTGAGCTTGACGCTTCGATAATGGACGGCAAAAGCTTGGCCGCGGGTGCGGTCGCGGGTCTTCGACATGTAAAGAATCCGATCACGCTCGCCAGGGCAGTGATGGAAAAATCACCGCACGTTATGATGATCAGCGACGGAGCGGAGAAATTTGCGAAAGAGCAAAAGATCGGTTTGGTCGACGAAAAATATTTTTGGACACAGGAACGCTGGAACTCGCTGCAGCTTATTTTAAAGGAAGAAGGGGAAAAGAAAAAAGGCGGTCAGCGGTCAGCGATAAGCGGTTTGCCCTACAATAAATTTGGCACAGTCGGCGCGATTGCCCTGGATAAAAAGGGCAATCTCGCGGCGGGCACCTCGACCGGAGGCATGACGAACAAGAAGTACGGCCGCGTCGGCGACGCTCCGATCATCGGCGCCGGAACTTACGCAAACAACGATACGTGCGCGGTTTCGGCGACCGGCTGGGGTGAATATTTTATTCGTCTTGGCGTTGCGCGTGACATCAGCGCCGTGATGGAATACCGCGCTCTGGCTGTCCAGCAGGCGGCTGATCTCGTTATCAAACAAAAATTACAGAGTCTCGGCGGCGACGGCGGCGTTATCGCAATGGACAAATTCGGCAATATCGGCATCTCGTTTAATTCAGAAGGAATGTATAGGGCCTATATCGACAGTGCAGGAAAACCGGTTGTTGAAATTTATAAATAGATTCTATTCACGTTTGGAAACCTTCCACAAGTATTTTCTTTTAGAAACGTTTTTAGGAACGTTATTTTGTTGAATTTTTGTGTTCTTGCTCTCTTAGTTCTTATGCATTATGTTCCGTGATTAATTTTTTTCCGCAATGCCGGTTTGGGATCGAAGCAGGAATCAGAAATTAACTACAGAATAAGAGGAACAGGAAGGAACTAAAGAACAAAAGAAAGGCAGCACCAACCATCTTTAGATATGCTTTCCGCTGAGATTATCGCCGTCGGCTCCGAACTCCTCACGCCGGAAAGGACGGACACTAACAGCCTTTGGCTAACGGAAAAACTAAACGGCATCGGCGTCGAAGTTAAGCTTAAAACTATAGTCGGCGACGATGAGGCGCGGCTGGAAGAAACGATTAGGGATGCATTGAAACGCTCGGATATCGTCATCACGACCGGCGGGCTGGGACCGACCGAGGATGACATAACGCGGCAGGTTTCGGGCAGGGCCGTGGCACGCGATTTGGTTTATCGGGAAGAGCTTGTCGTCGAGCTGCGTGAGAGATTCCGGCGCTGGAACCGCGAGATGCCGGAGATCAATAAACGGCAGGCGTACGTTATCGACGGAGCCGATATTTTGCCTAATCCGAACGGCTCAGCTGTCGGGATGATGTTTGAAAATGGAACGCCGCCGTCCCGGCGGCCTCCAGCCCAGGAAGCGAGGGCAGGACGTCCCCACCGCAGCCGCCGAGACGGCGGCGTTCCCACGGAGGACTGTATCTCCATGGATGCCGGTTTTACGTTAATTGTGCTGCCGGGTCCGCCGCGCGAGATGCAACCGATGTTTGAAAACTTTGTGCTGCCGAGGTTAAAAAAGAAAGCGGGCGGAATTTTTGTAAAAAGGCGTATTTTGCGTGTTTCGGGAATGGGCGAATCGGCGGTGGACGAAATAATTGCGCCGATTTACAAGGCTTCTAAAAAAACTGTCCAGACTTCGATTCTTTTTAACAAAAGCGAGATCGAGATACATCTTACTGCCAAGGCCAAAACAGATAAGGAGGCCGACGCGACGCTTGAAGAGTTAGCGGCTAAAATCGCCGCTAAGCTGGGAACCGCTGTTTTTGCGCTCAAAGGCGAAACAATGGAAGAAATCATCGGAAAAATGCTCGCCGAAAACCACAAGACATTGTCCGTGGCGGAAAGCTGCACGGGCGGTTTGATCGGGATGCGCATTACGGATGTCCCGGGTTCGTCTAGGTATTTTGTTGAAGGCAGTGTCGCTTATTCGAACGACGCAAAGAAGCAAACGTTATTGGTTACAGATGAGATCATCAATAAATTCGGTGCCGTCAGCGCTGAAACTGCTGAAGCAATGGCAGCCGGTATGCGTTCCAGAAGCGGAAGCAATTATGCGATCTCCGTCACCGGAATCGCCGGGCCTGACGGCGGAACGGAAGAAAAGCCTGTGGGAACAGTTTTTATCGGATTTGCCGACGAAGCAGGTGCTAAATCGATCAAGCTTATGCTGCCCGGCGACAGGTATCTCATCCGTTGGCGGTCAAGCCAGGCGGCGTTGGATTATTTAAGAAGACAGATCTTGAAAGCGTATGAGTGAGACATAATTTGTAACTGTCCGTTTTCCCTTTCGAGACATCTTGTACAGCGGGCTCACCGCTCCACTTTTCCCACACTGCTTTAGCAATATCGGCGATCACCTTTTCGCGGGTCGGGCCGTCCGCTGACGAATCGGAAACAAAGACGGCGATGGCGATATGACGGCCGTCGGGCGCTGTTATTATCCCAAAGTCGTTGGTCGCGCCGGTGATGCCGTCTTTTGTGCCGCCGGTTCCGGTTTTGTGCGCGAGGAAGACTTCTTTCGGTAACCCGGCCTTTAACCGCCGGGCGCCGGTATCGGTTTCAGTCATAAATTGCCGCAGCAGATTTGTTGAATCCGGCGACAACGCGCGGCCTTCCTGAAACACCCGCAGCAATTCGACCGCTGCGTCCGGCGTGGCCCAATTGCGGTACTGCGTTTCCCAATCGCGGCTGATCTCTTTGATGGTGTTCGAGACGATCATATTCTCAATGCC
>JACDAY010000136.1 GCA_013695195.1 Blastocatellia bacterium
ACCACTTTGACGGTGATAAACGATTGCTTAACGGCGTTAAAAGTGAAAACCGGCGTCGAGATCGATTGGAACAAAATATCGCTGAGTGACGAAAAGACTATGGCGCTTTTCGGAGAAGGCAGGACGGATGCGGTTTTCCAATTCGAATCGACCGGCATGCAGGACATCTGCCGGCGTCTAAAGCCAAAGGAACTCGAGGATCTTTCCGCACTGAATGCTTTATATCGGCCCGGGCCGATCGACGGCGGGATGATCGAAGACTTTATCCAGCGTCATCGCGGTGAAAAGCAGGTAAGATATCTGATTCCGGAAATGAAGGAAATTTTGAGCAATACTTACGGCGTGCTTGTTTACCAGGAACAGATCATGCAGCTTGCCCAAAAACTCGCTGGGTACAGCCTGGGCGAAGCCGATGTGATGAGGCGGGCGATGGGCAAAAAGAAACGCGAGGACATGGCAAAGGAGGAGATTAAGTTCGTCGGCGGTGCCGTCAGAAGCGGAATTAAAAAAGACAAAGCCGAAGCGATTTTCAAGTTAATGGAGCAATTCGCGGATTACGGATTTAACCGCAGCCATAGTATCGCCTATGCTTATCTCGCGTTTCAAACCGCTTATCTCAAGTCACACTATCCGGCATACTTTTACGCGTCCGTTTTATCTCACGAATCGGATGACAGCGCCAAGGTATACAAGTATTCGAACGAGCTTCGTTCGATGGGGCTGCGGTTGCTGCCGCCGGATATAAATGAAAGCGGCGACAGTTTTACGCCTGCCGACGATTCTGTGCGGTTCGGGTTGAATGCGATTAAGGGAATCGGCTCATCGAGCGTCGGCGCTATGATCGAAGCTAGAAATCAGGCGCGGTTTACTTCCCTCTTCGATTTTGTATCACGGATCGATCAGGGTTCGATAGGCCGCCGGGGATTGGAAAGCTTGATCACCGCCGGAGCATTCGATTCATTAAAACCTGTCGATACCTCGCCTAATCTATACCGTGCAAAGCTTTTTGCGGGAATCGATTCTGCTCTTTCGTACAGTCATAAAGCATGGAACGACCGCATGTGCGGACAAAACGCGCTATTCGGCGAAGAGCTAGCCGGCGACGCGGTTTCGGACGGCAGTTTGCCGGATGTTCAGCCTTGGTCCCAATCGGAAATATCACGTCAGGAGAAGGCCGCGATCGGTTTTTATCTCTCGGTGCATCCGTTGGATGATTATAAGGAAATTCTTTCTAATCTTAAGATTTTGAACATCGCCGACCACGAAGAAATACAGCCTGGCGACACGCTTACTCTTGCAGGAATCGTCTCCGGTATGCAGGCTAAATACAGCAAGAAAGGCAACAAATTCTGCTCCTTCAGGCTGGAAGATCAATCGACTGGCGTGAAATGCCTGGTTTGGGCGAAATCTTTTGAGAAATATTGCGATTTTTTAAAGAATGACGAGCTTCTTATAGTGGAAGGCCGGGTCGAATCCGCGGAAGGGCAGGAAATAACATTTATCGTGAATGACGTTAAATCTCTTGCAGACGCTCAGCCGAGAAACGCCAGATCAGTTACAATTGCTCTAGCAAATCGTGAAAACAATGAGGAATATTTTTATGACTTATACACACTATTAAACCGTTGTCAGGGCCGATGCGAAGTTTTGATCGAGCTGCCGGCTGAGAATCTATCCGTGAAAATGCAGTCGCACGCATTACGGATTCAGGGTTCGCGGAATCTCGAAAATGAATTAAGGTCAAGAGGATGTGCGGTTAAATGGGTTATATAATTTATGGTAATCTAAGGAGTAGGATACATTTGCGGAGACCAATTGTGTTCTTGGTGTCTCCTTTTGTGAACTCTGTATTAAATATTTTCTAAAACAAAAAGAATACATAGAACACAAAGTCTTTTACAAAAACACGCAAAGAAAATCACCTTAGTTGCACTTACGACGTCATGACACAATTACTTGAAAAGACGGCCTTCGATCGTGTTCTCACCGCCCGGCACCCTGACAGGCCTTATTCAATGGATCTTTTTTCGGCGATATTTACCGATTTTATCGAGATCCACGGCGACCGTCGGTATGCTGACGATGCGGCGATGGTATGCGGTTTTGCAAAATTGGACGGGACCGAAGTCGTCGTCATAGGACAGCAAAAAGGCCGCGACACTAATCAACGGAAGTTTCGAAATTTTGCCATGCCTAAACCTGAAGGTTACCGTAAAGCTCTGCGGGTTATGAAGCTGGCCGAAAAGTTCGGCAGACCTATAATCTCATTTATCGATACGCCCGGAGCATATCCCGGAATAGACGCCGAGGAACGCGGACAGGCCGAGGCGATTGCATTTAATCTTCGTGAAATGGCCAGCTTGAAAGTTCCGATCATCGCCGTCATATTGGGCGAAGGCGGTTCCGGTGGAGCCTTGGCGATCGGAATAGGTGATAAAGTGCTTATGATGGAAAATTCCGTCTATTCCGTCATCTCTCCCGAAGGCTGTGCGGCAATACTTTGGAAAGATTCGACCCAATCTGATCTGGCAGCAGCAGCACTTAGGTTAACCGCCAATGATTTGAAGAGTTTCGGGTTGATCGATGAAGTAATACCTGAGCCCAAGTCGTGGGAAATCAGCCCGGAAGATTCGAACGATCCCAAAAAGACAGCCGCATTTGACGGTATTGCAAGGAATTTAAAAAAAAGCCTTTTAAAGTATGTAAAGGAGTTAAACGGAGAAGACGACCGTAAACGAATTATCGCAAGGTTCAAAAAATTCAGAGAAATGGGCGAATGGGTTTGAGACTTCAAATAAATTTGTAATTAACTACTAAACGTTACTGAACCAGGATTATAAAGTACCGGAGATGTTATATTAAATATGCCAAGAAAAGAGGAACGCGTACCGTTTTTAATGGAGATATTATTGGAATCGGCCTCCGGCAAGCGCGAGGCTCGCATTAGCGACATTGGTCCCGAAGGATGCTATATAGACAGTATCGTCACCACCCAGGAAGGTGAAACTGTATCCCTGGAAATTTCCCGGCCCGACGGCGAAGCTATGAAGTTTACAGGGAAAGTTGCCTACGCGCTTGAGGGGTTCGGTTTCGGCGTACGCTTTACAGACCTCTCGGATGCAAATAAGACGTTTCTTGAGGAAATCATCCGCGCTCAAAAAGGACAAACCTGATGTTTGCTTTTCGAAACCAATCCTCAAGCGAAGTCCGCACCTTCTCGCATGACTGTTAATTAAAAAGGAATGTCATCGTCGCCTTTGGCCGGAGGAGCGAATTCACTAGCAGGAGCATCTGCAGGGCCGGCAAACTCGGCTTCATGTGAAGTTTCTCCTGAAAAATCATCGGAACGACCGCCGCTGCCGAGAAAATGCATATCGCTTCCCTGTACGCCCAAAGTGATACGGTTATTGCCGTCGCGATCCGTCCATTCCTCAACTTGCAGCCTGCCTTCGATATAGACCGGATTTCCCTTCGTTAAATATTTTGAAGCATTCTCGGCCTGTTTTCCCCATAGCGTGATCCTAAACCACGTGGTAATGTTCTGCATTTCACCAGCTTTATCACGCTTTTTATCATTCGTAGCCATCGAAAAATCGCAAACGGCCGTGCCCTGTGGCGTGTACCGGAGTTCCGGGTCTTTTCCAAGGTTCCCGACGACAATTATTTTGTTAAAAGACATTAGTTAAGACTTTCTCCCGTATCTATTAAATTTCAGCAAACTTTTTCGGATATTACATTCATCAATCTATTACGGTCAAGTCGGCTGTGCTAGAATCTTTTTTCCACAGCGCTTTGGACTAGTATTCGAATATTGCCATTCACTGACCGCATGAATCGACACATTCTCCGACATTTATTGCTCCATGCCGTTACCTTGCTAACCTTAGTATTCCCGGGGTTTTCTTTACAATTAAGTTCCAAGGATAAGTTGTCGCCAACTGTTTCTTTAAATAAGTGCTGGGCTTATCCGATAGAGAGCGTTCAGTATAAATTTCTTGCGTCTGATAACCAGCTAATCTTTATTGCAATCGAAGACGGAAGCGTTCATGCAATCGACTCGAAAACCTCGGGCAGCATCTGGACTACTGATCTCGGAGGCGGGATAGTTTCCAATATTGCTATTAACGAAACAAATATTTTTGTCGCCACCAATCCGCTTGCGGGGAAAGATGCCGCCGCTCCCGAAGCTTCGATTCTTCGCTCATTAAGCAAAAAAACGGGCATCACGAATTGGAGTATAAGGCTTCCCTTTTCAGCTGAAATGGTTTTGGGTGGGGCGCGGGGCAGGATCATCGCTGCCGGAAGTGAAGGGACGATCACTGCTTTGGATAACAAAACCGGAAATATCGATTGGAAAGCGCCTTTGTCCGGCCAGCTTAGCGCGGCTCTTTATTTTTCCAGTGATACGATTACCTACGGCACGGATCAGAATGAAATTGTCTCGATCTCTGCGGAAACAGGTGAAAGGATTTTCAGGCGTCCGGTCAAATTTCGTCCCACTGCAATTGCCTATTTATCAGAAAATAAAATTGTTACCGGTGACGAGAGGGGAAATGTAGCTTTGATAAACACCCTGAACGGCCAAAGCGTCTGGGAATTCAAAAGCGGTGCCGGTATATCTGCGATCTCCACTTCCGGCAGCGGCCTCGTTGTAACTTCATTGGATAATTTTATTTATATGATCTCGCCTAAAAACGGCGATGTAATTTGGAAACGACGAATGCCCGGCCGAATTCTACATGGTGTTTTAGTTACGGATAATTTCGTATTTGCACTAATTTACGGAGAAAGCTCTGCCTATTTGATTGACACGAAAAAAGGAAAGTTAATCGATCAGCTTGTTCAAACAGACAAGAACTATCAAAATCGAGCGCCGCTTTTGGTTAATGATTCGAATATTGTTTTTGCCACGGCCGATGGTGTCGAATCATATTCCGTAAGCGGGTGTCATTTCCAATAAAAAAGACGGCATGTGTTTATGCCGTCTTTTGCAAACTTCTGGTTTAAATCATGGCTTAGTGCGATACCGAATAATCGTTCAAGATCGCGTAAATTTCATCTTTAACTCGTAATTTTTTCTTTTTTAATGTTGACTCTTCGATTTGCTCGTCGTCGTTGGGGTAGGTCAAATGGGCCAATTCGACTAATCTTTGTTCGTAGTTTTCGTGCTGATGAACCAGGTCTCGAAATGTCGGGTTGCTCCTTATCAATTCATCTCTCACCGGATCCGAAGTTGACATATCCATAGCGTTTTCGTCCTCACTTTTCAAGTATTTGAGTCAATGAATTAACTCCGTAAAATTAAATTATTGTGCTCAAAAGCCATTTTAGCCCAAAATGAATATAATTATCAAGCTTTGTTAATTAATTGTTACCGGAAGTGTTGTTACATATTTAATCTCATCACTATCCCGTCCTCCTCCGGATCGCTATAAAAACGGTTTCGGACCGTATATTCTGTAAAGCCGAAGTTTTTATAAAATTGTATAGCATTTTTGTTGGAAGATCTGACGTCGAGCCAAACGCTCTGAACGACGTCGTTTCGGCATATGTCCAGAAACCGATTCAGGAGCATCCCACCGCATCCTTGTTTTCGAAATCCGGCTTTTACCCCGATATTATATAATTCGGCGTCATAACCTTTTGTTCTTCGTGAATTCAAAACCCTGCGTCCGACCAGAAAGCCGATAGTTTCCGGTGCTGCCGACTCCAGGCAAATCATTGTCGCATCAGCTCGTTTTGCTTCTTCTATATAATCGTTTTCAGACCACGGGCTCAGCCCGCAATCTTTGGCAATCCGCAGCAGATCAGGAATATCACCGGAAGTTATCCTGCGCATTGTGAATCGGGCTGCTGTAATTGATTTAGACATTAACTGGGGTAAATCGTGAAGTTTGTATATAAAACGGCTGCAGATCAGAAACCATGTCCGGAATTTGAGCCGCAATTCCCACGGCCACTGCCAGATTTTGCCCGCCATCGATCATACGTGATTGCAGCACACCGAATCGGGGATCGCTGCGGAGCGAATCATAGAGCTCGCGGTGCAATAAAATGCTAAAGTCGGAAAGCCCTCGTGCAGCTTCCAGAAAATCTTCCACCGTCCCGGAACGCGCTTCGGCGCCGGAACGCATCGCGTTAAACGGCTGCCAGCAAATCTCAGCCCTGCCGATCGGCACGGCAATAATGTTTTTTTTTAATTCAGAATGCGCATATGCAATGGAGCTAAGTAATGAAACGCCAATACATTCGATTTCGAGTGCATTTTTGAGGCCGAGAGCCGTGGCTATTCCTATGCGAATTCCGGTATAGCTGCCCGGCCCGTTTGACACGGCTATGGAGCTAACATTCTGTTTACTGATATTAGCCTTCTCAAAAAGGTTTTCGATGTTAGACAAAAGATCCTCGGCCCGTGATTTGTCGGCGGTGCCGTGCCAGGAAGCAGCTTCGCGGCTTTCTTCGAGCAGAGCGATGCTTCCGCCGCGTATTGCCGCTTCTATTGCGAGAACTATTCTCGGCTTAGATGTCATTTCTTTTTGTTTCACTTCTTTGGCTCGAAAACGTTGAAAATCCGTTTTATCGACGGCAGCGTTCTTTTAATAATGCTTCCCGCCTGGTAAATAAGCCGGTTTTTTTCGTCAAATTCTCCTTCTACATCGATCGTGGCCTGAACCGGGTTTGGCGGAATTCGTTTTTTTATCTGCTTCCAAAGCATCCGCCTGTCTGAAAGGCACACGTGCAGGGACATTAACGGAACGCCGCTATTCCATTCATATTCCAGCGCCGGAATCAGCCATAATGGAAATATTTTGGCTTCGGCCGCAAAAGGAAGATCGTCAATGTATAAGTCGAGATACTTGTGTGCCAGGCCGATAGTTAAAGTAATCCAATTTTTTCTTCTATCGCTGACGGTATTCAGACAACGGTCCCAATCGAAGCTTTCAGGCCTGTTGCTTACCGCATAATAAATGTCCCATAGCCGATCCTTGTTTGCACCGCCATCCCCGAGCCAGTGCACGCAAAGGATTCTGAGATGATCCTCCGGCCTTAATATTCGAATTCCAACGCCGTCGATGTCGACCAAATGAGAGTTTTCAAAAAGGTCATTCCATGGGAGAGTGTCGAGATGCCGAACGCCTTTGTGTAAATCTACAATGATCTTTTTTTTCGCACCCGATTCGAGCAATGCATTCGCCGCCTTGTAATCCGTAGGAGATACCGTCAGATCGATGTCGCTGAAGTATCTTGGCACAGTTGACGGGTAAAACCTGGCCGCCGCCCAACCTTTTATCAGAATAGGCTCGATACCTGATTCCCGTAAATAACGAAAAGCCTCTGCAATCTGAACCTCAAACTTTCTATTGTTTAGATGGCTCCAGCGAAAAACGTCTTTAATAACCGTTTCATTCGTCACAAGTTTTGACTTTGGAAATAAAAGAGCAGCAGAGATGTTTCATCTTTGCTGCTCCATAACCTAACCGCAATTTTTTTAATACTACGAAAGCGCCCTGATAGAGAACACTACCCGCTGCTTGGGATGCACGTAAAACTACCGTTGGTACCACTATCACATGTAGTCGCAGGACAGCTAACTAGAGTAGCTGCACAGGCGCTGTTTGCCGAACAGTTACAGGATCCGACGGCTAACGCATTTTGCGGTGCGACGAGTGAAGCGATAACAGGTATTGCTACCATCGACGCGAGGCCGATCTTTTTTATCACCTCGCGGCGCGATTGTCCGGCAAACTTCGAGTTGATCTGCGTTTCAAGCAAGCCGTTTTCGCTCAGTTGATCGATTGCCAGCCATACGATATCGCCGCTGACGCTTCCGCCGGCCTCTGATTCGACGAGCTTCGAAATATCTGAAATAGTATTGCTGCCGTTACACGACTTCCATACAAGAGCCGCCGTTTTATTCAGGCAGTGCGCTTTATTGCTGTCCAGGTCGTAAACCAGGACTTCGTCAGGCACCTCCTGGACGACAAGGCCGTTCCGGCGGGCTACTGGGAATTGTGAGTTGTTCATTTTCTCCTCCAAAAAATAAATGTTTAATTACAAACAAGTTAAGCCATTCTATCTTAATTATTTCTATTGTCAAAAAAATTAAGCAGCAATTTCGCAAATTGTTT
>JACDAY010000165.1 GCA_013695195.1 Blastocatellia bacterium
GCCTGGTGCGGAATCACGAGATCGACGTCTTCAACCTTGTAACCCGCCTTTTCAAGCATTTCAGCAGAAATATCAGCCATTGAACGCACAGCTATTTTGAAAAGCTCATTGCCTTTCATTTTGAAGAAATGTGCGCCGTCGTCGATCGTCTGATGTGTTGTTCCCAAACGCGTGCCGCCCCCCGGAGAATAGAGTTGTTCCGCATAACGGCCGTCCGAACGAATCTTTGTTGCTAAAATTCCCTTCCCTTCTTCGACAGGGCCCAGCACAGCGGCTCCCGCGCCGTCGCCAAAGATAACGCACGTGCCTCGATCGGTGTAATCGACGTATTTTGTTAAAATTTCGGCACCTACAACCAATGCGTATCGAATCTGTCCGGTGCGAATCATCGATTCGACCATAGTCAAGCCGTAAAGAAAGCCCGAGCATGCTGCAAACACATCCATTCCAGCGGCATTTACCGCACCGATATCAGCCTGTATCAACGCTCCAGTCGAGGGCATTATTTGATCTGGAGTTGTAGTTGCACAGACGATCAGATCGAGTTCCGAGACGTCAATTCCGGCACGTTCAACCGCCTGTTTCGCAGCCAGCGACCCGAATTGCGACGTATATTCATCATCGGCCGCCTTGTGGCGCTGCTTGATGCCCGTGCGTGATGTGATCCACTCATCGGACGTTTCAACTATCTTTTCCAGATCGGCATTTGTTAATATACCGCTCGGATATGCGTGTCCCATTCCGATGATGCCCGCATTATTTGCCATTTTAGATTTCAGATTTTGGATTTTGGATTTTGGACTGAAGTTTTTCAATCGCAAATTGCTCTATTCTGATTCTTTAACATCAATAATCTGTCGGCCCTTGTACATACCTGTTTTAGGGTCGATGCGGTGCGGGACCTTCGCCTCGCCGGTGTCCTTGTCTAAATAAAACTGCGGTGTTTTCAGTGCATCGTGCGCGCGCCGCTGACGCGTGCGTGAGTGGGAATGTCTTCGTTTAGGATTTGGCATTTATTACTCCAATAATTCCAGATTCCAGATTTCGGATTCCAAATTTTCTTAATCTGGAATCTGGAGTCTGAAATTTGGAATCTATTTAATATTTCTCAGAGCCGACCATCGTGGATCGGCCTCTTTTTCTTCACATTTACAATCTATCAAATTTCGGTTCACACCGCATTTTTGGCACAAACCTTTGCAATCTTCTCTACAAAAAACCTGTGTAGGCAAATTCAGCAGGATCTGTTCGCGAACAACCTCTTTTAAATCCAGCCTGTCGCCGTTTAAAACATCAGTATTCAAATCCCCGGCTTCAAGCTCGGCATTACTTTCTTCAGCGAATTCATCTTCGGCAACATAACTGACATCAAAATCAATCGCCAGGTTCTTTTCAATCGGCAGCAGACATCGTGTACAGTCGATTTCCGCCTCCGCGCTTATAATCCCGGAGATATCCGTTTGGATGATATGTTTGGTAATTTCGCCCGATGCCGAAGCAGCGGTTTTAAACCTTATATTCTCGATACCCAAATCGAGATCGTCGGCAGGTACCGAAAATTTGAATGGATGAGATGAGCCCTCAATATTGGCCAAATCGACTATCATCGTCTAATAGAATAAACCGTCGTATCAAACATCTCAAAAGGCAAAAGGTCTAATTATAGCTTTTGAGAGAAGGCTGTCAAATTGAAGGTGAGTTTACCCGGTGGCTTCGTGATTTGTTTTTACCAGCGAGCTTCCGATCGCTGAATTGATATCGCCAAACCCCTTTGCTTTCAAAATGTCTGACAGTCCGAAGTTTATATCCCTTGCGAACGACGGCCCGTAATAGATAAAACCTGTATAGGCCTGAAGCAAACATGCTCCAGCAGCTATCTTTTCAAAAGCGTCTTCCGCTGTGAAAATTCCCCCGACTCCGATAACGGGTAACTTGCCTTTTGATAAAGTATATAAATTTGAAATTACGTAATTTGACATTGTAGCCAACGGCTTTCCGCTCAGGCCGCCATCACCGATTTTATCCAATGTCGTACTCCCTGTTTCGAGATTTTCACGTCTAACGGTCGTGTTGGTCGCAATAATTCCCGCAATTTCAAGCCGCAAGCAAATATCAACAATTTGTTCGGTCTCACCGTACGAAAGATCCGGCGCGATCTTTATGAGCAGCGGCTTAAGTGGAGCGGCGGCGTCCCGAGACGCTTTCGAAGCAACCGCAGAAACGGCAGCATTACTTTTTTCGCGATTCCGATTTTGTAAGGCATTTAGCAATTCTTCCAGATTTTCAGCCTTCTGCAGTTCGCGCAAATTCGGAGTGTTCGGTGACGACACATTTACAGCAATGTAGTCGGCCACATCGTAAGCAAGCTCAAAGCTCTTGAGATAGTTTTCGGTCGCGTCCTCGAGCGCGACTTCTTTATTCTTCCCGATGTTTACTCCGAGAACGCATTCGCGATGGGTCTTCTTAAGCCTTTCAACGACTTTCGGAGTTCCTTCATTATTAAAGCCAAGTCTGTTTATCAAAGCTTTATCTTCCGGAAGACGAAACAAACGCGGCTTCTCATTTCCCTTTTGCGGCTCGAACGTAACCGTCCCGACTTCGACAAACCCGAAACCGAGAGCTGAGAGTTGATTGACGACGACCCCGTTTTTGTCAAAGCCAGCCGCCACGCCGAGCGGATTTCGGAACGACAGGCCGAACCTTTCGAGAGCCTCTAATTTCTGCGTTTCGAAATGTTTCGTCGCTAAATTTTGAGAAAATTTTGAACCTAATACAATTTTAAGAGTTTCGATGCCGACTTCGTGAGCCGTTTCCGTCGGCATTTTGAAAAGCAAAGGGCGGATTATCGAATGATAAATAGGCATTTAGGCGGAAAATTCAATCAAATCGTATAATCCAGATAAAGGAATTTCGCACTTGACGGAATGGAGATTCAAAACCGCATTCAAGCCTGCGATTTCCGATTTCTCCCAACCCGAATTGTCTTGTTTTGAATAATGTTCGATGAGTGGCTTGGTTTGAGAAACTAAAACGTAGTCTTCCAACGTTTCAATGTAATTCGTGTATCGCAAAAACTTTTCACCTCGGTCGTAGTTTTCAGTTGAGGGCGAAAGGACTTCAAAAATCACGGCCGGATTCGTCAAAACATCGCCTTTTTCATCAAGAAAGACGGGTTTGCCGCACACAATTATCAAATCAGGATACGAAAATAATCCCCCCTCATTGGTCGCCACTTTCATATTTGGCGAATATCCGCGACAGTTCTTTCGACGAAGTTGATTGTAAATTATTCCATAGAGATTAAAGCAGATTGTACTGTGGTCGGGGCTTTCACCGGCCATAGCATAAACACTTCCGTCAAGAAATTCGTGTTTTTCCTGAGCGAAACGCTCAAACTCAAGATAATCTTCATCGGAAAAAACGGGATGTGTTTGCACGCTAGCCAAAGTTTTTGTCACTGTTTTTCACCTTTACATATCTATCTTAATCGAAAAATCAAAAACTTTGAATTTGAAACTTTGAACTTCGAACTTAGCTTTGTTACGATTTGCTTGCAAATGCCAGACGAAATCAAGTTAGTTGAAAAATCCCGGATCATGGACGGCGCCAGAATGAAGCGGGCGCTGTCGCGTTTGGCCTCCGAAATTGTCGAGGCAAATCAGGGGGCGACAAATCTTTACCTGGTCGGAATCCGGCGACGCGGCGTGCCGCTCGCAGAACGGCTCGTGGATAAAATCGAAGCTTTAGAAGGCGTTCGGCCGCTTTACGGCATTATCGATATCACATTGTACCGCGACGATCTTTCGACAGTCGGCGCAAATCCTATAGTAAACCGTACCGAGCTCGACGCCGATATTGAAGGTAAGATCATTGTCCTGGTTGATGATGTGCTATATACCGGCAGGACTATCCGCGCGGCGCTCGATCAACTGATGGATTTCGGCCGGCCTCGAAAAGTTCAACTAGCGGTATTGATAGACCGTGGCCGCGAACACCGCGAGCTTCCCATACAAGCTGATTTCGTCGGCAAAGTCGTACCCACAAAACAGGCCGAAATCGTCAAGGTAATGCTCAAAGAGTATGATGATGTAGAAGCGGTCGGGATCTTCGAGCGTCCTACTTCTTAGTTTTTCAAAGCAAGGTTAACCGCCTTGCTTTTTTCTTGTCAGTACCACCAGCGGTAGCGGGTGGTTTAATATATTGAAAAATACGCTCTTGCTGACACGCGGGCTTCCGACAAAACATGGACAAACCTTTCCGCCGCAGAGATTTACTTGGGATACGCAATCTTTCTCCGGAAGAAATTGTCGGCATTCTCGATACTGCCGAAAACTTTCGCGAGATCTCTAACCGCGAGATCAAGAAGGTTCCGACGCTCCGCGGCAAAACGGTTATCAACCTCTTTTTCGAATCTTCCACACGTACGCGTACTTCTTTTGAGCTCGCCGCAAAACGCCTGTCCGCCGATACCGTCAACATCAGTATTTCCTCGTCAAGCGTGAGTAAAGGTGAAACGCTGCTCGACACGGCATTGAATCTCGATGCAATGGCTCCCGACTGCATTGTCGTCCGGCACGGCTCCGCAG
>JACDAY010000185.1 GCA_013695195.1 Blastocatellia bacterium
CTTTCTTCGACTCTGATGCTGCCGACGGATAGGCGCAGCGTATATTTGCCGTCAAGCTTCGTATGTGAAAGGTAGGCATCACCGGAGGAATTTATTTCATTCATAATTTTTTCGTTTAGAGCATTCAGATCGTCAACGTCTTTCGGGCAGGCGCGGAAGCAAACGAGAGCAAATGGAACAGGCGCCAGCATCTCAAAATCTTCCGATTCATTAACCCAGGTTTCAAAAAGCTTCGCCAACCGGCAATGTTCACGCAACCGCGCGATCAATCCTTCCCGGCCGAAATAACGAATCACAAACCACAGTTTCAAAGCCCGAAATCGCCGGCCGAGTTGAATTCCGTAGTCCATTCCGTTTTTTACGGATTCCTCAATATTCGTTTTTAAATATTCCGGAACGAGCTCAAACGACTGTTTTAAAATGCCCAAATCCTTGCAGTATAAAACCGAGAGGTCGAACGGCGTAAAAAGCCATTTGTGCGGGTTTACGACTATAGAATTCGCACGCTGCCAGCCTTTAAAGTGATTCCGAAACTCTGGAATAATCGCCGACGCGCCGGCATAGGCCGCATCGACGTGCAGCCACAAATTATGCTTTTCACAAATGTCAGCAATTGCGTCCACCGGATCGACGCTTGATGTAGAAGTCGTGCCAATCGTCGGAACGACGCAGATCGGCAAAAATCCTTCGCGTATATCTTCTTCTATTGCTTGGGCTAGTTTTTCCGGAATTATTTCGAAGCGTTTATTTACGGCTATCTTTCTTAAGCTTTTCTGACCCAGGCCAAGTGTAATAACGGATTTATCGATCGAAGAATGAACTTGTTCCGAGCAATATACCCGAAGAAGCGGCAGGTCCGCTCGTCCGCTCATTCCCAGTTCACGGATATTCAGATTTGCTTTTTCACGGGCGGCGGCAATCGCGTGCATCGTCGAAACGGAAGCCGTATCGTAAATTATTCCATCGAAAAAATCCGGCAGATCCATCATTTGCCGGAGCCAATCGAGCACGACGTCTTCAAGTTCCGTAGACGCCGGCGAAGTACGCCAAAGCATAGCCTTCATATCGAACGCCGCGGAGAGCATCTCGCCAAACACACCAACCGACGAAGTTGACGTCGCAAACAGTCCATGAAAATTAGGATGATTCCAATGTGTTACGGCCGGCAGGATCAGCCTTTCGACGTCAGCGAAGATGTCTGCAAAATCTTCGCCGCTTTCGGGGGAAGATTTTGGCAGATTATCTTTGAGCCAATTTGGTTCAATTTGAGAAAGCACCGGAAACTCTTCAATACTTTCGAAATAATTTGCGATCCAATCAACGATTTGATATCCAAATCGCCGAAAATCTTCGGCGGGCATGTCGCCCAGGCCGTCCGTTCTGCTGTTTTCCATATTGTTGCTGATTACTCTCACATTGAGATTTTAGCCGATAGAAACTCGACATGCATAGCGAATCAGGTATAATGCGAGTTTGTAATCGTAGTTAACAGAAATGTAAAATGCTCTCCGTTGCAAACTTTTACCGGAAAGCGGCGTATTAGCCGATAGTAAAAGTAATTCCAATTCAAAGCAAAAATTTAATCGAAGAGGTATATATGACCAGAGTTTTCTTAGCCATTAGTTTGGTAAGTTCAGTTTTTTTAACATTTGCGTGCGTTGATAAAAGCGGGACAGGGACAGTCGGCCCGGCCGGCGACACGATCAAAGTGGGTGTTTACGGCGATCTGACCGGGCAAACATCAAGTTTCGGACAATCTACCAAAAATGGTATCGAGCTCGCGGTCGAGGAGATCAACGCGGCGGGCGGAGTGAATGGCAAGAAGATACAATTGATCATCGAAGATGACCAGGGAAGGCCGGAACAGGCTAAAACCGTGGTTTCGAAATTGATCAACCAGGACAAAGTTCAGGCAGTATTGGGCGAGGTCGCTTCTACAAACAGCCTCGCGGCCGCGCCTGTCGCGCAGGAAGCCAGAATTCCGATGATCACGCCTTCTTCGACTAATCCGAAAGTTACCGAAGTCGGAGATTTCATTTCCCGCGTATGCTTTATCGATCCTTTTCAAGGCTCGGTTATGGCAAAATTTGCCGCGAACACGCTAAACGCAAAAACAGCGGCTATTCTCGGTGATGTAAATTCGGATTACAGCAAAGGCCTGACACAGTTTTTTGAACAGGAATTCACGAAATTGGGCGGCAGGGTTTTGGCAAAAGAGGCTTATACGCAAACTGATCCCGATTTTAAGGGCCAGCTGACAAAGATCCGCAATTTGAGCCCTGACGTCATCTATATTCCGGGTTATTACGGACAGGTTGGTATTATTGCCAAACAGGCCCGCGAACTCGATATGAATATGCCGCTGCTTGGCGGCGACGGCTGGGATTCGCCCGAGATATGGAAATTGGGCGGAGAAGCATTGAGAAACACGTTCATCTCCAATCATTATTCGGCACAGAATCCGGCTCCGGAGATCCAGAATTTTGTGAGGGCTTATAAAGCGAAATTCAATGTCGAACCTGATTCGCTTGCGGCATTGGCTTACGACGCGGCAAAGGTTCTGGCCGACGCCATAAGCCGTGCGGGCGGCGCGAACGACAGCGTAAGATTAAAGGACGCCATTAATTCGACAAAGAATTTTGCCGGCGTTACCGGAACAATTACGCTGGATGCAAATCGAAATGCCGTCAAACCGGCCGTTGTCCTGGAGCTCAATCCGGCGGCAGGAGCCTTCCAATTCAAAGAAACGATTTATCCGGAAGGAATGGCTCCGCCCGCAACCGCGTCTAATACAATGCCTGGCAATATGAATTTAAACGCTATGAATTCAAATTCGAATATGAATTCAATGCCCGGCTCGAACATGAACGCGGGATCAAAGGCCAATACAAACCCGGCAAGATAAGTTTTGAGTTTATAGAGTTCGTAGAGTTTATAGAGTCGCGGAAACTCCGTAACTTATAAACTCTACGAACTCAACGAACTCTATAACTCATTTATGGACACTTTTGTTCAGCAGCTTATCAATGGTTTAACCATCGGTTCGATCTATGCGCTGATAGCGCTTGGATACACGATGGTTTACGGGATTCTGCGTCTGATCAATTTCGCTCACGGCGATATTTATATGGTCGGGGCTTATGCCGGATTCATCCTTGCCACTTCGCTCGGATTTGCCGCGAATCCCTCGGCGATCGGCTTTGTCGTAACACTGGTCGGATCGATGGCGATTGCGGCGGCGATCGGCGTGGCGATCGAGCGGTTTGCGTATCGGCCGGTGCGAAAGTTTTCGAAAATGACGACGCTGATAACGGCGATCGGAATGTCCCTGTTTATCGAATATTTGTTCGTTTTTATCTTTTCGGGAACTCCGCGCTCCTTTCCTCAGCTGCTCCAAAACGATAGCTACACAATTTTTGGCAATGCCACGATCTCGACTTCGCAGATGCTGATTTTCGGCGTTTCGATTTTTTTGATGATCGCCCTGCAGTACATTATTTTCCGCACAAAGATCGGCAAGGCAATGCGCGCCGTTTCTTTCAACATCAATTCGGCAAAGCTGATGGGCATCAATACGAACTTCGTGATCGCGTTCACTTTCGCGATAGGCTCCGCGCTTGCGGCGGCCGGCGGCGTTTTAACTGCGCAGTATAATCCGAAGATCGAGCCGCTGATGGGCATTCTCATCGGGTTGAAAGCGTTTGTTGCGGCGGTTCTCGGCGGCATCGGAAATATTCCCGGGGCGGTTTTGGGCGGCCTGCTTATCGGCGCGGCGGAAACGCTCGTTGTCGGTTACGGCAGCTACATCGGCATACCATCGACATACCGCGACGCCGTTGCATTTGCAATTTTAATTTTGGTTCTTTTGATTCGTCCGGCCGGGCTTTTAGGCTCTAATGTGCAGGAAAAGGTTTAGAAACCGAGTTTTGAAACAGTTTTTATGACTACCTGCTGACATTTATGCTGTCCTTTTTTATAGAAATTTTAATTCCCGTAATGGTCATCATTTCCATTTTGTTCGTTTTGAACACAATGATGATCAACGCATCCTGGAAAAAAGTTTTGGCAATTGCCGTAATTGATATTGCAATTCTTTATATTGTTAATGCAATGATGAGCGACGCGGGCTTTTTTGGAACGGGTATCGGTGATTACTCGGCGCGGCTGCTAGTGTTTATTGCCATCAATATAATACTGGCGACATCGCTCAATTTAATAAACGGTATTACCGGACAATTTTCCATCGGACACGCCGGCTTTATGGCGGTCGGCGCATACGCTTCCGCGTATTTCACGGTGACCTATGGCGAATCGATTGAAGCTTCATTCGCATTTATGGGTGAAACCGGGTCATCCAGCGTAGTTCTGCTCATTGCCATTCTCATCGCCGCAATAGTCGCGGCGATTGCAGGCTTGATCGTAGGCATTCCGTCTTTGCGTTTGAAAGGCGATTACCTGGCAATAGTTACGCTCGGTTTTGCTGAAATTATCCGCATTGTAATTCTTAATATCGATGCTGTCGGCGGCGCGACCGGTTATACCGTGCCGGGTTACGCCAACTTTTTGTGGGTTGGAATTTTCACGATAATCACAATCGTCATCATTCATAATATCGTAAAATCGGACGTGGGACGCGCTTTGGTTTCCATCCGCGAAGACGAACTGGCGGCCGAGGCGATGGGCGTAAATACGACGCGCTACAAGGTTACCGCCTTCGTGATCGGGTCGGCGTTTGCCGGTGTTGCCGGTGTTTTGTTTGCTCATTACAACCGGTTTCTCAGCACAAACGATTTTCAATTTATAAGATCGTTCGAGATCATTATTATGATAGTGATAGGCGGCATGGGTTCTATGACGGGAGCGATTTTAGGGGCGGTCATCGTAACTTTGCTGCCCGAGGTCCTACGGCAGCTGCCGGACATCCAGATCGGAGCAACGACATTCAGATTTGCCGATCTGCGGCTGGTGATCTTTGCATTAATTTTAATTCTTACAATGATCCTGAGGCCGCAGGGTATTTTGGGGACTCGTGAATTCGGCTTGAGCTGGCTCAAGCGGCCGCGTAAAGCAACAGCGGGGACGGAAACAACCGGTGACAGCGAGGGGGTTCCGATTGCTGAAAATGCGGAGGCAAAGCGTTTGCAGAGTGAGGAGGACAGGGACCAATGAACGCTGCTTCCAACGGCGGAAAATTCATTTTGCAAACCGACAAGGCGACAATCAAGTTCGGCGGCCTTACGGCCGTGAACGAGCTTACGATGGACGTTCAGCAAGGTGAAATTTACGGGCTGATCGGGCCGAACGGCGCAGGGAAAACGACTATTTTTAATTTGCTGACGGGCGTTTACGAGCCCACGTCGGGTGATATCAATATTGCCGGCACGCGTGTAAACGGGCTAAAGCCGTACGAGATATCCCGGCTTGGCGTATCGCGGACGTTCCAGAATATCAGGCTTTTTCCGAGCATGAGCGTTTTGGAAAACGTGGTTACGGCCTGTCACCGCCATTCGAAACAAAATTTAACGGACGCGATTTTTCGTCTTCCGCGATATTTCAAGGACGAAAAGGAACATCGAGATTTTGCCGTGGAACTGCTTGAAATATTCGACCTGGAAAAATATAAGGACGAAGGAGGAACCAGCCTTCCGTACGGCAAGCAGCGCCGTCTGGAGATAGTCCGCGCGCTTGCAACGAAGCCGCAGCTGCTTTTATTGGACGAGCCGGCCGCGGGAATGAATCCGTCCGAGCAGGAAGACCTCACGGGTTTAATAAAAGAAGTCCGCGATAAATTTAACCTGACGATAGTTCTTGTCGAACATAATATGCGCGTCGTGATGGGCGTCTGCGACCGCATTCAGGTAGTGGATTATGGCAAATCCATCGCGCTCGGGCTTCCGAAGGATATTAAGAATGACCCGAAGGTTATCGAAGCCTATTTAGGAGATTGAAGTTGGAAGTTAGAAGATGGAAGACGGAATACGAGCCAAAGCCAAAAGCTTTGAGTATGTAGATATTTGGAAAAGAGCTCATGCTTGGGTGTTAAATGTTTATCGGTTTTCAGAGGGTTTTCCAAACATGCTTCTAACTTCGCATAGAATATGCTTACTCTAGAAAATGTTTCAGTAAATTACGGCGCGATTGAAGCGCTTACGAATATAACGCTTCATGTCGAGCAGGGAGAGGTTGTAACACTGATTGGCGCAAACGGCGCGGGGAAAACGACGACGCTGCGAACTGTCACGAGCCTGCTCGATCCGAAAGAAGGCCGCGTTATGTACGAGGGCAGACAGATCAGCGGCATGCCGACGCATAAGCTCGTTTCAATGGGAATCGCGATGTCGCCGGAGGGACGCGGTGTTTTTGCGAATCTGACCGTTCGGGAAAATCT
>JACDAY010000192.1 GCA_013695195.1 Blastocatellia bacterium
ATGATATGGAGCGGATCGTCGGGCTGGAGATCGGCGCCGACGATTATCTGCCAAAGCCGTTCAACCCGCGTGAGCTGCTGGCGCGCCTGCGCGCGATCCTTCGCCGCATCGGCCCGGAAGGCGGCGAAACATTTCCGTGGAAAAGATCAATGTCGACGATCTGGAGATTTCGGCTTCTTCACGCTCAGTTAAATTAGGCGGCGGCGAAGTATCGCTTACCTCGGTCGAATTCGATTTGCTCAGCGCTCTCGTGCGAGAAGCCGGAAGGATCGTTAAGAAAGAAGACCTGAGCGAAAATGTCCTCGAACGCAGCCTCTCGCCGTATGACCGCAGCCTGGATATGCACATCAGCAACCTGCGAAAAAAATTGGGTATGCGTCCCGATGGAAGCGACAGAATTAAGACCATCCGTTCCGCCGGTTATATTTACACTGTTCTATGAATTTGTTTTTTAAGATTTTTTTGTGGTTTCTGGCGGCGATCGCGCTGATGGTCGGCACAGTCGTATTCCTGAATTGGACGGTACAAACCGAGCCTGTTGTCAGCCGCTGGCGAAATTCTGTCAGAAATCAAATGACGATCTACGCCGCAACAGCCGCACAGATCCATGACAGCCAGGGTGAATCCGGATTAGAAGCTTTTCTGAATCGACTTAGAAACGGCGATACCATTAGCTCGGTAGCAGTAATTAGAAGCGATGGCAGAGTTCTATTTGCAGAAGAAACCGCTGTTGGGAACTACCGTGAGGTTGTGGCAAGAGCTTTTCAAAGCGGCGTCGTAGAAATAGAAGTTGCGCCACCGGAACCGTCACTCGCGGCTAAGCAATTTACGCTTGACAATGGCGAAAGTTTTGCACTGCTGCTTACATGGGACCGTCCGCGCCCGACTCCGTTTTTCGGCGAATCGCCGTTAAGGTATTTGCGTTACGCTGGATTACTAGTAACTGCCCTGCTTCTCTGTTGGGCTTTGGCCCGGTATCTGTCGTCGCCGATCGGAAAAATCCGTAAAGCCACTCAAAAGCTGGCAGATGGCGATCTGCATACCCGGGTTGCCGATGAAGTCGGAAACCGCCGTGATGAACTGGCTGCTTTGGCCAAAGATTTTGACGTCATGGCCGAGCGCATCGAATCATTGATCGATTCGCAAAAGCGTCTTTCCCGCGACGTTTCGCACGAGCTGCGCTCTCCGCTGGCACGCATGAACGTGGCTCTTGAAATCGTTAAACGGAAATCGAACGGTGAAATGGCCCCGATGCTTGAACGAATCGAAACCGAGTCCATGAGGTTAAACAAAATGATCTCCAGCATTTTAACGCTGTCAAAACTCGAAAGCGGCTCGCAGGATTTTGAGCGGCGGGATTTAAATTTAACAAGCCTCGTCGAACGCGTCGTTGAAGATGCGGATTTTGAGGCCGAGGCGAAAGGGAAGTCTGTAAAGATCGTTGCCGCCGACAAATGCAATGTTCTCGGCAGCGAAGCTCTGCTGCAGAGTGCGATAGAAAACGTTTTGCGAAACGCAGTTAGCTACACGAAAGAAGGAACGACCGTCGAGGTTGCTTTAATAACAAATCATTCCAAGGTAAACTTGCAGATCCGCGATTACGGTAACGGCGTGCCCGAAGACGAGCTGAATAATCTTTTTCGCCCATTTTACCGTGTCGGCGAAGCCCGTGAACGCAGAACAGGCGGCATCGGTCTGGGACTCGCGATCGCGGAACAGGCAATTCGCGCCCATAAAGGTACGATCAGCGCGCGAAATACCCAAGACGGCTTATTGGTGGAAATTAGATTGGATTGTAATAGGTTCTGAGTTCACACTTCAGCTTGTCTTAGTCGGAATGACAAGCTGAAGTGTGAACTCAGAACTAGTCAAATCGATTCCGCAGCGCGCCGCGCATCTGCGAACGATTTAATTGCCAGGATTACAAAGATTAAACATACTATCGCCATTGCGATCTGAGAGATAACGGCCGGCGTCATAGAAAGTTCCCCAAATCTCAAAACAAGCCTGCCGGCAGCAGCAATAAATCCAACCAGCGCGACCAAAATTGCGGCATGCATTAAATGTTTACGCAGGTCTTCTTTCATTTTGGCCAATAGGCCGAGCGTATTGAGAACAATTCCAAAAAACGCAGGAATCAAAGCCGTAATGCTTGCTTTATCACTCATTACTCCGCTTGTATATCCAGTAATTCCGATGAGAATTAACAAAGCTCCGCAAACTATAGCTACATTGGGCATAAACATTACCTCAACAAATTAAACTTTTAAACTGGCTTATATATAATCAGATCAGTCATCTTTTCGTGATAGGCAAGATAATGGCCGAGCTGTTTTTACCTCCAAAATAAATCCGCTGCGTCGCTTTCTGAAAATCCCTGGCGGTCGCAAGCTTATAATTGGTCATATATTTCTGTGGATTTCTGGCAACCAACGGAAACCATGTGCTTTGGATCTGCACCATAATCCGATGGCCTTTTTTGAAAGTGTGAGTGATACCCGGCATAGTGAACGCAAGCTTTGTCGGAGTGTTCGGTATAAGAGGCTGCGGTTTTTCAAAGCTGCTGCGAAAGCGTGCTGGCATAGGCTCGCCGCGAAGAAGCATTTGATATCCTGAGGGCTGAAACACGCTCCAGGCCGAATTCTCCGGCGGTTTGATGCGCTCGTCCTGTCCGTTCGGAAGCTTCCTGCCGGTAGTCGGAAAATTATAATCGTCAGGAAAAACGTCAATCAGTTTGACGACAAAATCGGAATCGGTGCCGCTGGACGAAATAACCAGCGAAGGCTTTATGTCACCAGCAACTGTGATGTCCTGGGTCAACGGCCCGGTTTGATAGACCAGAACATCGGGCCGCGTCGATGTGAACCGCTGATCTTCGGTCATAAAATCACGCGGGTAATTCAAAGTAATTTTTTGAGTATACGGAACAGGTTTTTCCGGATCAGAAATGTACTGATCAAAACCGCCCCGGCCGCCAGGAAGATTAAACGATAGTCCGCCGTCCGCCGTGAGATACAATGCTGTGTCAATGCCGTTGGTCGGCTCGTAATCATTATAGCTTCGCCACTCATGCGAACCGGTATCGTATAAATTCACTTCCTTGATCGCCGAAACATCTCCTTTGTCCTTCAAAAAATGATTGAAGAACGGTACTTCGATTTTCGCGCGGTAATACTCACCGGTTTTCTGCGTGAAATACGCCGTTCCGAGCCAGTCGCCGTCGGCACGCGACCAGCCGCCGTGATCCCACGGTCCGACTACCAGCACATTGTAAATTCCGGGATTCTGTCTTTCTATGTGCTCGTAAGTTTTCAAGGCGCCGTATAAATCTTCATTGTCGTACCAGCCGCCGACAGTCATCGTGGCGCATTTAATGTTTTTCAATTTTGGCAATATATTGCGGTCTTTCCAGAACTGATCGTAATTCGGGTGAGCCATCATATCGTCCCAAAACTTTATCCGCATGCCATCCAACCCTTTCGGATAAGCATCCGCAACTTCCCTCAGCCCGCCGGTATCGAGAAAAAAGTCATAGCCATCCGGCGTCTGCCGGCCTTTCCATTGTGTGAGATAAGTGTTAGACGACGTCGGCGTCGGCCGGGCTTGTCCAAAGTTGCCGAAAAATGCAAAGTTCTGCGCGAGGAATAAAGCGCCGTTGTGGTGCATGTCATCGCCGTGGAACCAGTCTGAAACGGGTGCCTGCGGCGAGCACGCCTTTAAGGCAGGATGCGAATCAATGGAACCGGCAGACGCGTAGAATCCGGGATAAGAAATGCCATATATGCCGACGCTGCCGTTGTTGTTTTGGACGTTCTTTAGAAGCCATTCGATCGTATCGTAAGTGTCGGTAGATTCGTCGATCTGCTGCGGCGTATTGTTGGTAATATCAGGCCGCACGTCTTCAAATTTACCCTCCGACATCCAACGTCCGCGAACATCCTGATAAACAAAAATATAGCCTTCGCGGGCGAAAAGCTCGTTCGGCCCGAGCCGCTCCTTAAACTGTTCTTTGCCGTCTTTATCATTTCCGTAAGGCCCAACTGCATACGGAGTGCGGTTGAGGAGAATCGGATATTTCTGCGATCTCTTTTCCGGTGTGTAAATAGATGTGAAAAGCTTCACGCCGTCACGCATCTGGATCATCACTTCGCGCTTGTCGTAATTGTCACGTATATACTTGGCAAGCTCATTCTGTTCCTTGGTTTGTTGTGCGGGTGCAACGACCGATACGGAAAGAAACGCAAGTATGCAAAACAGTAAGGAAAAGGCTTTGTTTTTCATATACTCAAAAATTAAAAAAAGCGGTAGGTTGGAACGGTCTTATTTTCGCTTAAATTTTCGCGAAAAACAAGCGAAAGGAAGCGGGTGTAGAGCAACCCTTCCAAACTTGCAATTGGTTAAAGATTTTATCTTTTAAACCCGAATTTTAAATTTTGCATAAAATAATTCAATTAAGCCATGTGCAAGTCCGGAAGGACTGCTCTGCACCCGCGCTAATTCAAATATAGTCAACTTTAGCGGCTGCATGAAGCATCTAAATTGACGAAGATGAAAAATTTACTAGTATTAGCTATATTGGTCTTCGGATTTTTTGCCCTTATTAACAATTCAGGATTTGCCCATCGGGCGGAATTGACAAAAGATACAGCTATTCTGCCGTTTAAGTATGCGGGCCTGCTTACAAAACAACCCGACGAGAAGATTCAAATTCCGGTTCGGAGCGTAGGTGCCAGACAGATTGCCGACACTTGGCACGCCCAGCGCGGAACGGACAGGCTGCATCAGGGTCAGGATATTTTTGCTCCTCGCGGGACGCCGGTCTATTCGGCGACCGAGGGTTATGTATTTCGTTTGGGTGAAAATTCACTAGGCGGCAACACAGTCTCGGTTTTGGGGGCGGGCGGACGCGTCTATTATTATGCCCATCTCGATAAACACGCTGCAGATCTCGCAGCCGGAAAATTTGTCACCCCCGAAACCATTATCGGATATGTCGGCAGCACCGGCAACGCACAAGGTACACCGCCGCACCTGCACTTCGGTGTTTATACGATGAGCGGAGCGATCAATCCGCTGACTCTTTTTTAGAATCCTGTCTCATTACTTCGATCATTGCAGAGATAGTTTGTTTCAAATGTTCTGTTACGGTTTCATAACGCGCGTCATCGGAATCAATGTGCTTTTCAATTGATGAAGTTAAACCACCCGCTACCGCAGGTTGTTCTGATAGGATGTCGTGTGCAAAAAAGGCTTTTCCGAATCTGATCTTTACTTTGCCGGGGCGTATTCGCCATGAATTGCGGGCCCAGACGTTTTGGAGGCCGTCGATGGCGACGGGGAGGATCGGCAGTTCGAGCTCGGTGGCTAGGATGGCGGCGCCTTTTTTGAAATCGTGCAGATCACCGTCATATGCGCGCTCGCCTTCGGGATAAATGTTCAAAACTTTGCCGTGCCGCAGGCCGATGGCTCCGGCCTTCATCGCCTTCATCAGTTGCGTATCGGGATCAATCGGCACGACGCTTAGCATTTTTGCAACCCAAAGCCTAAACCCGCCGCGAAAATATTCGGCGGCGCCCACGTGGAAAATATTTTTGAAAATATCATAAGGATAATTTGAAGTGAGCACGAAAGGATCGAGAAAACTCTGATGATTCGGGCAAATCAAAAACGGGCGTTTCATTTTCCGAAGTTCCTCAATATTTGACACCTCGAGTTGGAAAAAAACGCGGCTGAAGAGATTGAAAATCCTGTAAACTCCGAATGCGAACGTTATAAAAATCTGGCGATCTTCCAGAATTCCCCGGACTTCGGGAAAATCCGGTTCAGCCTCGCGGACGAGCTTGCCCCAATTCAAGTCCTGTGCGATATCGGTCGAAGTTTCGGCTTCGCCAACATGACTTTGCACGAGCCTCACTGCATCTCCGACGGTCAAGGCCTGAGCTGCTTCGTCACCGTCAAATTCTGTATTGAAGGCTTGTTCCAAGGATGCAAAAACCTCCGCGCGGCTCAGCGAATCCAGACCGAGATCGATTTCCAGATTCATCGACGGATGAATTTTGTCGCTTTCTTTTACATTTTTTTGAATTGTCGATACGACCGCCTTTCCTGCATTCGTTTCCAGTAGAGCCTTATCTTCGCCGCTCAATTCCAACACCTTTTTTGGCTGCGATTCCTGATCACCCAAGCCGTTGTTTTCGATCTGCTTTTGCAATTCGAAGCGTTTAACTTTGCGGGTTGCCGTTCGCGGCAGCGGCTCGGTGTGAATAATGTAATTTCGAACGCGCTGATACTCCGGCAGCGAGCGGCCCAGATTATCGAGGTCGTAGCGGATCGCTTCTTTTGAGTTTGCGATGTTGTTGGCCTTCAAATATGCAAAATCCGGAACGACTACGGCGACCAGCTTTTCCGCACCCGCGTGAACAGCCGATTCGTCTTTTACCCCAAGGATCGCCATTTCCTCGACCAATGGCGATTTTAAGTACTGAACCTCGAGATCTTCGGGATG